>JACRHZ010000013.1 GCA_016220175.1 Candidatus Peregrinibacteria bacterium | reverse complement strand
TATTGTACTCTTTCCAATTTGCGATACGATATCTCTGTCTAAGTGAGGATTTCTTTTTCATTTTGAAAGAGGTTATTGTTCCTCCTCATCTTAGACATACTCCTATTCCCGTACAATTTATTTGTGCAACAAAGCCATTCAAAATTCAGAATTCAAAATTATTGTATATAATCTTTGTGATTCAAAATTATTTCAAAATGACAGATTTCTCACACCTTGTTATCACGCTTTCAAAATTAAACCTTGGAGAACTCAAGATTGCTGAGAATCTTCTTCTTGCTCTTTCAGGTATTGAAGCTAAGGAAAAGAAAGTCGCTAATTTTTCTTTTGAAATTGTTGCACATCTCAATTTTGTGAGTATTTTTCTTACAGTTCCAAAGAGACTCAAAAATTTTATTCAAAGCCAAATAATGGCGGCATATCCAATGATTGAAGTTCATGAGGTCAAAGATTTTCTCGAGAGCATTGGAAATCGAGCGCTCTATGGAGGTGAGATGCACCAGAAAGACTCTTTCGTATTTCCGCTCAAAACATATGTTGATTTTGATTTGGATGAGCTCGGAAAATATTACGACACTCTTACTCCTATTCTCTCGGCTTTCTCTCATATCGAAAGTCCAGATGATATTATTGCTCTTCAAATAGCGGTGAATCCTTCTCATTCAAAAGTTTCGAAAAGAGGACTCAAGGGAATTACTATCGCCCAGGGAATATATTGGGCGCTCGAGAAATCTTTTCTCAATTTCTACACGAGCAATAAGAAGATCAAGTTGCCTGCGTATCTTATTTGGGGACTTCATGGTTTTGGAAAGGGGAAAGAGGTAATTGCCGGACAGCGAGCGACGCGCGTATCAAATTCGAAAGATTTGAGTGAGGGAGATGGGAAGAAAATCTCGGCATCGTATAAATATTCCCGAGCAGCCGATAAATTGGTGAAAAAATTGTTCGAAGTGAATATTCGTATCCTCATCGCTACGAAAAAAGGGAAACATCACGCGGAAGAACTCTATGAAAACATTTCGACTTCGCTGCAGAGTATGAACGATGCTCAACTCGGAAATCTTATCCCGGAAAAATTGAGTGTTCTCGCGGATATTTCTGATTTCAAGCAGAGAAAAGTTGATCGGGGAAATATTTTAAGCAGTGAAGAACTTGCCAGTTTTATTCATATTCCTAGAGGAGAACTCGAAATTCCAAAACTCATGTGGAGTAATTTTCGAAAAATCGAACCTCCATCCAATATTTCTCTTACGAAAGCAGTTCTCAAAATCGGGAAATCAAATTTTCAAGCACGAAAAATCGAATTCGGCATTAGAGAAGCCGATATTCTCCGTCACATCTACATCATCGGTCGCACTGGTATGGGGAAATCTACTCTTCTTGAGAATATGATTTTTGATGCAATGAATGCGGGAAAGGGAATGGCGATTATTGATCCTCACGGAGATCTTGCTGAGCGTGCACTTCAATTTGTTCCGAAAAAACGAATTAATGATGTTATTTTGTTTGATCCGAGTGATGTCGATTATCCGGTGGCATATAACATCATGGAGTGTAAGGATGCAAAAGACAGAAATGTGCTTTCATCGGGAATTATTGGGGTTTTTAAAAAGCTCTACGCAGAGAGCTGGGGACCGAGACTCGAACATATTCTGCGGAACACGGTTCTCACGCTCCTCCATTGCACGGATGTGAGCATTCTCGCAATTCCGCGGATTTTAAACGATGCAAATTTTCGAAAAAAATGTCTCAAACAGGTGAATGATCCAATCCTAAAAGATTTTTGGGCAAATGAGTATGAGACTCTGTCTCCAAAAACTCGCGTGGAATGGATTAGTCCTATCCTCAACAAAATCGGACAATTTCTCTCAAATCCGATTCTTCGAAATATTCTTGGACAAGTGAAATCAAAATTTCATATTCGTTGGGCAATGGATAAGGGAAAAATTCTCATTGTGAATCTTTCGAAGGGGAAAATTGGGGAGGATGTGTCTACCCTCCTCGGATCAGTACTCATTTCAAAATTCCAAATCGAGGCGATGAGTCGTGCGGACATTCCCGCAAATGAGCGGAAAGATTTCTATCTATTTATTGATGAGTTTCAAAATTTCGCAACAGATAGCTTCGCAAGTATTCTTTCTGAGGCGAGAAAATATAAACTCGCGCTCATCATGGCAAATCAGTACATTGCACAGATGGAAGAGACCGTGAGAGATGCTATTTTTGGAAATGTCGGATCGCTCATATCATTTCAGGTTGGATATGATGATGCCGAGCCACTCATGAAACAATTTTCTGAAAAAGTGGAAGAAACTGATCTCGTCAGTCTTTCTCGAGGAGCTGTGTATTTGAGATTGCTTATCGATGGGCTTCCCACGGCAGCATTTTCAGCATCTACAAGTTCTCCTCTACAAGTTGTCGAGGATCACGAGAAAACGGAAAAAATTCTGAAAGTTTCTCGAGAAAAATATGCGGTGAAACGCAAAATTATTGAGGAGAAAATTGCAAAATGGAGTGGGGAATAGGACAGCGATCACTTCTTTTTTGAAAACCACTTTTTTAGTTTTTCAAAAATAGTCATCATAATTCGAGCGGGTTGCCACAAGTAATGATTCACGACTTCTACGATTTCAGAAATTTCTTCAGTAATAGCATTTACTTTTCCAAGGACTTTATACACTCGAGCAAGCACCAAAAGAAGCGCGAGCGTCAGTAAAATAGTCGCGCTCGTGAGAGTCATGTTGAGAAGATCTGAAGTAGTGTCGAGTGAATATCCGAGTATCAAAGTAGAATTACAAAAATGTCCAATGAAAACCTACGCCTTTTCCTTTCCGAGATCAAACAGTATTCCATAAAATGTCTTGTCTGGAAGCGAAATTTGTTGCGACTCAATATTTTTTGTGTTCATGAAAGTAATCTCTTCATGAAAAAAGCGATCTATTACTCTTTTTTTGAGTTCGCAGATTATCTGTCATCTGATACCCAGAAAAAACTTTCTAAAATAACAGCAATACAAAGAAGAAGCGCTCCAATCCACCAGTTATACGTATTCATCTGTTCAAAAAAAAGGGCAACTACTCCAACTCCGGCGAGAATTGTTCCCTGACGAAGCGAAATATTGATGCATTCGAGCATATTCCTCCCTGCGTTTGAGAATCTCCTCAAAAGAGTTCCGACAACCGTGAATGTGGTGAGGAGTGAGAAAAGAGACGTAATATAAAATGCTGGCAGAGAAATTCCCGGAGATTCGTACGGTGACATTTTGTTAATAACGAGTCCCCAAGCTGCCCAGCTTAAAAAAGTGGAAATAAGAAGCACGATAAAGGCGAGTTTTTTAAACACGGTGATAGTCAATTACGAATGACGAATTACGAATTACGAACTTTGTATTTTGAATTGATCATAATTTCGAGAGAGATATAATTCAAAATTCAGAATTCAGAATTCAGAATTCAAAATTACTTCACATACTTTCTCAAAACATCAACTCTATCTGTTTTCTCCCACGAAACATCATCTCTCCCAAAGTGTCCATAAGTCGCTGTTTTGAGGTAAATGGGCAACCTGAGTTCGAGTTCACGAATAATATCTCCGGGTTTAATTGGGAAGTTTTCTCGAATAATTTTTTCAAGTTCTTCAGAAGAAAGCGTGCTCGTCCGAAATGTTTCGACAAGAATTGAAACCGGCTCAGCAATTCCAATGGCGTATGAAATTTCGATCTGGCATTTTTCTGCAAGTCCTGCTGCTACAATATTTTTGGCCATATATCTCGCTGCATACGCACCACTTCGATCAACTTTCGATGGATCTTTTCCAGAAAAACATCCACCTCCATGCGGCGCATATCCGCCATATGTATCAACAATTATCTTTCTTCCCGTAAGCCCCGCATCACCTTGTGGTCCACCCATGATGAAGCTTCCGCTTGGGTTGATGTGATAAATGGTTTTGGCATCAAGCCAATCCTTTAGTACTGGTCCAATTACACGTTTTTTGACCAGTTTCGCGAGTTCTTCCTGAGAAATATTTGGATCGTGTTGAGTGGAAATGACAACAGTATGGACTCTTTTTGCTTTTCCATCATGGTATTCCACGGTAACTTGTGATTTTCCATCTGGTCTCAATTCTGGAAAAGTTCCATCTTTTCGAACTTCTGCCAATTTTTTGGTAAGTCCATGGGCAAGCATGATGGGAAGCGGCATGAGTTCCGGAGTTTCTGTACAAGCATATCCAAACATCATTCCTTGATCTCCGGCTCCAATTTCATGATCATGCTTTACGGCGTGGGAAATTTCCGGGCTTTGTTCTGAAATTGAGGAAATAACTCCACAAGTTTCGTAATCAAACCCGAATTTAGCGCGTGTATATCCTATTTTTTTTACAACATTTCTCGCGAGACTCTGGAAATCGACATATCCGTTTGTGGTCATCTCTCCAAACAGAAAAATAAGTCCAGTTTTCGCCGCACATTCTACTGCCACTCGCGAATTCGGATCTTGCCGAAGGGCTTCATCCAAAACTGCATCGGAGATTTGATCACAGATTTTATCTGGATGACCTTCAGTGACGGATTCAGAAGTGAAAAGAGTCGTCGTCATAGGTTTCAGAGTTAATTTTCAGGTGAAAGTGTAAAGTGAAAAAAGGAATTTGTCATCCCCGACTTGATCGGGGATCTCAAATATAATTAAAAATAAGAAATATCGAGAGTGTTATCAAAAATATTTTTCATTTTTATTACAATTGAGATCCCCGCTTTCGCGGGGATGACAAAAAAATCACTCTTTCACGAGAGCTTCATCCGCTCCGAGTTCTTTGAGAAGCCTCCCACATCTCGGTACACTTGAAAATGCAACAACTTTCTTCGCTCTGAGTTTTACCTCTGAAAGAATCTGATCTCCTGTAGTTCCATCGTTTTCGAGATAGTAATCCAAATACACCACATCAAATTTTTCTCCACTTTCCGAAAATTCTCGGAAAGAAGAAAAATATTTTAGCGTATGCTCTTCATTCGTGTAGAGTTCTTCAATTTGGTCCATTCCGTATTTTTTATCGTCGATAAGAGCGATGAAGAGCATAATATATCGAAAGAAAAAATTCCTGATCTGACTCAGAATATCTCTTTCTTTGAAAAAATTCTATTTGTGAATAATTCTTGGTGTGAAAACATTTGACGTTCATATCATTTTTAGGGAGAATACCCTGGCAGTTTTTGAGAAATTCGCCAACTTTACCAATGCTTTCCAAAGGAAATAAACGAAAACGCGCAAAACGTCACGGATTTTTGAGTCGCATGCAAACCGCTACTGGGCGCAGAGTGATTAGAAAAAGACGAAGTAAGGGGCGCCATGTGCTTGCAGGCTAAATCAATTACAGATTAGCGCAAAACGTAAAGCGCAAAGCGCAAAGCGCAAAGAAAAAGTCAGTTACAATTGTTTTGCATTTTGCGCTTTTCGCTTTGCATTTGTTAATTCGTAATTGTGCCATGGCGCTTCAAAAAATATATCGCATGGGTGCTTCAAAAATGATTGATATGGTCATGAAGAAAGGAAAAAGAGTTCAGACTCCTTTTTTTCGTGTCTTTCTTCTGCCATCTCGACTGAGTTCTCACAAAATCGCAATAACTGTTTCTCCGAAAATAGAAGCCAAAGCAGTAAGGAGAAATCGCATCAAAAGAAGGCTTTCAGAAGCCATTCGAAAGGTTATTACCGAGCATCCAAAAATTTCCCCAACATTAGCGGTTTTTTGGGGAAGCCAAAGGATTTATGACGCAGCGTTTGAGGAAATTGTGAGAGAAGTGGAAAAATCAATTACAGATTAGCGCAAAACGTAAAGTGCAAAGCGCAAAGAAAAAGTCAGTTACAATTGTTTTGCATTTTGCACTTTTTACTTTTCACTTTGCACTTGTAAGTTTCACCATTACAATTTCAACCAGTTCTGTATTATCTTCACATGAAAAAGACCCTCGTCATCGACAACTTCGATTCTTTCGTATTTAATCTTGTGCAATACGTTGGTGAGCTTGGAGGAAATCCGATTGTATTTCGAAATAATGAAATTACTTTTGAAGAAGCCGAAAAACTTGCGCCCACACACATCATCATTTCTCCCGGACCCGGAAATCCAGAAGATGAAAAATATTTTGGCGTCTGCGGAAATCTGATTCTCAAGATGGGATCAAAAATTCCTCTTCTTGGAGTTTGTCTTGGACATCAGGGAATTGCCGCGGTTTTTGGAGGAAGAGTCGTAAAAGCTCCTGAAATTATGCACGGAAAAGCTTCTCAAATATTTCATGAGGGGAAGGGGATTCTGAATGGACTCCCAAATCCACTTGAAGGAATGAGATATCATTCACTTGTGGCTGACGAGAAAACATTCCCATCGTGTTTAGAAGTGACCGCAAGAACCGAAAACGGGCTTATTATGGGGCTTCAGCACAAGGAATTTCCGATCTATGGAATTCAATTCCATCCGGAATCCATCGGCACTCCAGAAGGGAAAAGAATTGTGAAAAATTTTCTGGAATTATAATCGGGAAAAAACTACGAACGATGTAAAATATTAAAGGTAAAATGTAAAAATAAGCATAAAATCCTAATCTTTAAACATTAAGATTTAGAATTTGTTTTTACATTTTACCTTTTGCATTTTACATTTCTTCTTTCCGTAACTCGTAATTGATTTACGCTGTTCTCTTCTTCCTTCTCAAAATCAGCCCCATTCCGAGTGCAACAACTCCTGCAATCCAAGCTTCTGGACCTGATTTCGCCACTTTTCCACTCTCCTCAGCAGCTCCATGGAGAGATTCCTGTATGTTTTTTGATGAAGCACCGCCTATAACCACACTTTTGAGATCTTGTTTTCCGGTGTGAGTATTTGTTTTAAATGGAACATTTGAGTTTCCAAGATCTGAAGTCCCTTCCTTTTCTTCGATTTGTAATTCACTTGGAACATTTTCAATTTTTCCAAGAATATCTTTTGCTGTGTCGACAATTTTTTCATCTGGTGACGGAATTTCAGAATCTTTTTTGTCTGACTCTGGAGCATCATTTGTTTTCGAGGTGTTACTTTTCGTTTCTCCCCCGAGACTTACGCCAGAAACAGTTTTTACATCCTCTACCTTATCAACAGTTTCTGGAGTTGAGATAAGTGCAGCGAAATTTATTTTCCCATTCCCATCTACCAAAAATGGATAGCCTCCAACGCCGATCAGAAGAATTCCAATCACAGCGAATACTACGGCAAATATCTGGTGTCGTTTTGCGGAAGATCTTCCGTGACCAACATCTTCATCCAAAACACTTGTGATGTTTTGATGAGTTTCCTCGATGTTGTCCTCATGAAGAGTGGTCCATTTGTTTGTCATTTGTGTATTTGTAATATTCGAAAAGTATAGTCTTTTTTAGGGAATTTTTCAAGAACTTATGAAGAATCCCGAGAAGAGCGAATTTTTTTGTATGCGTAGATAATAAGGGAAGATATTCCCAATATTCCTAGGGAAATAGCAACAGACTCTTCCGGTCCACTGGAAGTAAGTTTCGTTACATTTTTTGTGAGATCAGTTTTTTGGCCTTCTCTCGCTCCGAAAGTAAATGGATGGCTTTCCGTTTCTGGAACTCCAAATTTTACATACACCTCGTCAGAATAATCACTTTCTTGACCTTTTTCGTTGTAGGCCGTTATTGCAAAATAGTACATTTTATTCTTGGTGAGATCAGTTTGAGAAAATGTTTTTGTGGTTGTTTTTCCCACATCACTTCTCCGAATATAAAATCCGCTATTTTCTGAATAATATACGTAATACCCTTTTACAGAAGAACTCTCACTCACTTTCCAGACGAGGTTGACTTCGTTCGCAGTAGTTTGAATTCGAAGTCCTTGTGGGCGCTGAATCACGTCACTAGAAACGACGTCTTGTACCGGAGACCCAGATCCGTTGTCTGGTCCTCCAATTTCTGGAGATTTTGGTGACGCATCTATCGGTTTTTTTGTGTCCAGAAGAGGAGTGTCTTGACTCGCATTTGGTGATGGAGTTTTTTGTGTTTTTTCCCCTGAATTGAGTGCAAATTCTAATTTTCTTGGTTCTTTCCCCAAAACATTCTCCGGCTGTAAAGTCGATTCATCGAGAATGAACACTCCTGTTTCGCCGAGTTCTTCCTTTTGAAAGTTAACAAAGGCAATATCAGCAGTTTCTGCTTTTTGACTTACCACTGAAAATTCCACCATTGCTACGAAAAGAATATCATCTTTTTTTCCTCCACCAGCAACTCCTCTTCCAATTTTTACCTGACCGTTTTCCTCGTCGATTTCATTTCCATCTGGAGAAGCAAGAGGGAAATCTGATCCCTTATCTTCAATTTCTGTAGCCTTGAAAACATTCGGATCATATTTCAGCCATGACCTCACGCTTACTATATTTTTTTTCTCAAGATTTTTTACGAAAATTATCAGACGAAAAGTATCCCCAGCATAAAGAGCTCCTGGATATTTTGCCTTTTCTTCATCTTCAAATGGAATGAGCGGACATTTTTTAATATCCTTTTCTGTACATTCTTCTGCAAAAACGATATCTGTTTTCGGCTCATCCGCAAGTACGCGAAGATCCATCGCAAAAGAAAAAAAGAGTATTCCAAAAATAACAAGAAGGGGAAAATGGTGGCGTTTCATGGAGATGGGCGAAATAAACGAATGCTAACGTATCAGATTATTCTAGCAAAAAATAGACTTTTTCTCAAGGGAATTTGACTTCCATTTCTATTTTCTTTAGCGTTTGGGTGTTTTTTTAAACACATTCATGAAAAAAATCCTCATTTCTCTTGTTCTCTTTGGCCTTATCGCCTCAGCGTTTAGCGCAATTTATATTGTTGCTGTTGGACAATATGGTACGTTGGAAAAAAACCTTCTCTCTACCGCACTTGCTCTGATGATTTTTAGCCTTACCGCATTTTCTGCAGGAACATGGCTTTCGCGGTATCGTTTTTCTGCGGTGGCGTATGGCGGAATTATTGCTTCTGTTTTAGGATTTCTCGCATTTGTTACAGGAATATGGTGGCAAATGTATGAATGGTCTGATCTTACTCTGTGGGGAAACAATCGAATCAGAATTGTTCTCGAAATCGTATACAATGTTTCCGCTCTCGTCGCTTTTTCATTTGCGCATATGGCGCTTATTCTTCATGGATATTTTCAAAAAAGAAGTATCAATATTCTGATTTCTTTCACTATTTTCTGGAACATCCTTTTGACGTTCGCTCTTCTTTCCTACCAAATCTTCCGCTTTAATCCCCCAGAGGGATTTTGGCGGGCAGTTGTTATTTTAGGAATCCTCATTCTTCTCGGATCAGTGACAACACCGATACTCGTAAAGACTTCTCGTCGCTAGATCTTCGCATCTACAAGTTCTTTTTTGAGCGAACTTGTGGTTTTCTCAGTCACGATTTCCAATTTTTTCCCCTGTTTTCCTCGTACCAGTTTTACCGTATCGCCATCCTTCACTTGTCCCGCGAGCATTGCTTGACTTAAAAGGTCCTCTATTTCTTCCTGAATCACTTTTCGTACCTTTCGAGCGCCGCTTTTTTGGTCAAATGATTTTACGGCAAGAAAATCAAGTACCGGCGGGAGAAATTTGAGTGTCAAATTTTTTTCTAAAAGTCGCCCTGCGAGTTCCTCGAGCTGAATTTCAATGATTTTTTTAATGTGCTTTTGGGTCAACGGTTTAAAAATAAGCACTTTATCAAGTCTTCCCAAAAATTCGGGACGGAAATGTTTTTTTACTTGATCTATAACGATTTCGCTTTTTTCGGAAAAATCCTGTTCTGCTCTATCAAGCGCATCTCCTTGGGTAGAAAATCCAATCTTTATAGCTTCATTTGTGAGTGTCTCTGCACCGATATTTGAAGTCATAACAAGAATAGTATTTCTGAAATCAACTTTTTTCCCTTTTCCATCAGTGAGCGATCCATCTTCAATGATCTGGAGAAGAATATTCTGAAAATCGGGATGCGCCTTTTCAATTTCATCAAAAAGAACTACAGAATATGGTTTTTTTCGAACAGATTCCGTAAGTTGCCCTCCCGATTCATATCCGACATATCCCGCAGTCGTTCCGGTGAGCCTTGAAACGTTGTGCCTCTCCATAAATTCGGACATGTCTATTTTAATAAGCGCATCTTTCTTCTGAAAAAGTTCTTCTGCAAGGACCTTTACGAGTTCTGTTTTCCCCACACCAGTCGGTCCGAGGAAAAGGAATGATCCTACCGGTCTTTTTTGGTCACCAATTCCGACTCGGGAGCGGCGAATTGCTTTTGCTACTTCCAGAATAGATTCCTGCTGACCGACAATTCTCTTTTCGAGCATCTTTTCTAAATCCAAAAGTTTTCGCGCTTCGTCTTTCAAGAGTTTGGTAACAGGGATTCCGGTCGATCGTGCAACAACCTCTGCGATATCTTTTTCGAATATCGTTACGCTTTTTGCCATTTGAGATTTCTGAAGTGACTCCGCTTTTTTTTGTTCGAGTTCACTTTCCAGAGTCTCTTGATCTTTCTTCATTTGAAGCGCCCTTTCAAAATTTTGATTCCTCACAAATTCTTCCTTTTTTTTGCTGATCGTTTGAATGCGATTCAAAAGAGTTTGGATTTCTGGTGTTTTTTGTTGACTCTTTCCACCGCATTTTGCTGCGGCCTCGTCCATAAGATCAATGGCTTTATCGGGAAGAAACCGATCAGGAACATACCTTTTTGAAAGATGAACGGCTGCTTCTACCGCGCTGTCTGATATTTTGAGATGGTGATACTCTTCAAAGTATGGTCTGATTCCTTTCATAATTTCTATTGCCTCCTCTTCAGTCGGTTCATCCACATAAATCGGCTGGAGGCGTCTTTCAAGTGCTTTATCTTTTTCAATATGCTTTCTATATTCGTCATACGTGGTAGCGCCAATCACTTGAATTTTTCCTCGAGCAAGTGCCGGTTTTAAAATATTCGCGGCGTCGAGAGATCCTTCCGCACTTCCCGCGCCCACAAGGGTGTGAAGTTCATCAATGAAAACAATGATTTTTCCCTCACTTGAAATCGCATCTTCGATAACTTCTTTAAGGCGTTCTTCAAATTCTCCGCGGTATTTGGTTCCGGCGATAAGTGCGCTCATATCAAGGGCAACTACACGTTTTCCAAGAAGAGAATCAGGAACTTCTCCCTTCTCAATCGCTACGGCAAGGCCTTCAGCAATAGCCGTTTTTCCGACGCCCGGTTCTCCGATGAGCGCTGGATTATTTTTGGTTTTTCGATTGAGGATGTGAATAACCCGTTCAATTTCCTCATTTCTCCCGATAATCGGATCGATTTTTCCATTACGATATTCCACGTTGAGATCAGTGGAGAAGAAATCAAGCGCTGGAGTAGAGCTCTCTTCCTCAATGGGCATTTCTCCTTCATTTTGTGGATACATTTGAGGTCCTCCTTTTTTCCCCTTGTGCCTGAACGCATCCCTGAAATCTACATTTTTTTGAAGATTCACGAGAGCTCCTGTGAGTCCCTGGAGAAAATCCTCCAAAGAATTCTGAACTTTCTGCTCAGAAGAATTCGTCATTTGGTGAAAAATATCCATGATTTGTTTTTGTACTTCTGCAATGGGAAGGTGCATTTTTTGAAAAACTGCAACAGCGGCTGAATTTTCAGAATGGAGCATTGCTGCGAGGAGATGTTCACTCCCGACGAAGTTATGTTTTTGCTGTAACGCAATTCGAAACGCTTGCTCAATTGTTTTTCTAAGAGGATCAGAAAGTGAATTCGGAACATTCGGATCATGAGGCTCTGGTGGGCATGAAGGGATCGTAATTCGAACATTGTCGGGGGTGATGCCCATGGTCTGCAAAATTGCAGCCCCGAGGTTCTGTGGATTGGAAAGAATTCCGAGGAGAAGATGCTCAGTCCCAACGTATGCTGATTCCATGAGGCGAGCCTCTTCTTCGGCTTTTTCAAGTGAAACTTTTGCGTCCGGTGTCATTCTTTCAAACGGATTTTTGTTCATATATGTACATGCAGAAAAAATAAAAACTTTGGACTTCTATTTTCATCTGGTGGATTGTACCAGATTTCTCTTTAATTTTAAAGAGACGAAGCAAAATCTGTGATCAAAATTACTTGTCAATAATTTTATAATGTCTTAAAACATGCTCCCAAAATATTTGTTTTCAATTTTTCAGAAATCACTTTATAATCCGCGAGAATGATTTTTTGTATTCATGGTTCAAAAAAGACAGAAAAATTTTTTTCAAAAGGGGATACTCGTTGGGGCTGTTGTCCTTGTCGTGATTGCGTATCGTCTCTATTTTTTGCCACCAACTCCACTCAATATTATTTTTGCAATTACGAGCTTGTGGATTATTTCCCACTCTCTCCTTGCCGGATTTTTTCTGTTTCAGCATTTTCGGAAAGAGTGGCAAGGAGAGTTTGTCTTGATCGCGTTTTCCCTGATGATGTGTCTCATATTTTTTACGCAATCATTTGAATATTATCTCCTTTGGTTTCTCATCGCTTCGTCATTTTTTATTGGGAGATTTGCTCTCCACTATCAGATCAGTAAGGTTACCACACAGCATTGGCTTCGAGAACACTGTTATTTCAAAATGCGCATAGAATTCCTGACCACTCTTGTTGCTCTTCTCGAGGTCTATCTCTTCACGTATTTTCCACAGGAAGGAATTCTCTGGATGACACTCTTTTCTATTAGCGCCGTGAAAGTTCATTATGAAATATTTTACGGGAAAAAATTATATTCGATCATCTATGAAAATACTGCTCTTTCGTATGGGACGCCATTTCTCAGTATTATTATTCCTGCCTACAATGAAGCAAAAAATATTTTAAATCTCATCCGTTCGCTGAAAAAACAAATTTATACGAATTTTGAAGTTATAGTCGTTGATGATGAAAGTACAGATAAAACAAAGTCACTTGTTCGGAATGAAAAATCTTCATTTCCCATTCATGTTCTCGAAAGAAAAGGAAAAAGAGGACCATCTGCAGCTCGAAACTTTGGAGCTCTTCATGCAAAGGGGAAGATTCTTCTTTTTCTCGATGCCGATATTGAGATTCCGGAGAATTCTCTTTCGGGAATTCTTCAAGAATTTATTCAGGATGAAGCGGGAATTGCATTTTTGGATTTCAAAATCTCCTCAAAAAATATCATCGATCGCATCACCGTAGCAATTTACAGATTTTGGGTTCGGGCTACACAATTCTTTTATCCAAAAGGAACGGGATTTGCCATCATGGTGAAAAAAGTATTGAATGACGAATATAAAGGTTTTGACGAATCCATTCTTCTTCTCGAAGATTTTGAGTATATTGAGAGAATTTCGCGTCATGGAAGATTTCGAGTGCTCACGAATAATCCTGTTTTGGCATCGTGGAGGAGATTTCAGTATGAGAACAGATTTTCTCTTACCATGAAATACATTGGAATGGAGCTCTACCGTAAAATATTTGGGGAAATCCGAAAGCCAGTTTTTGATTATCAATTTGGGAAATACGGGAAAGGGGAGGAGGACGAAAGATAATTTTTAATTTTGAAATTTTTAAACAAATCTTAATGTCTAATTTTTAATGTTTAAAAATTAAGATTTAGAAATTAGAATTTATTTAGAAATTTTAAAATTTGAAATTAACCCCCCCCCCATGCTCTCCGATCACATTTTTCGCGCCTACGACATTCGAGGAATTTATGGAAAGGATTTTGATGAAAATGGCGCTGAGCTCATTGGAAAGGCGTATGCGGCGTATCTTCAGGAACTTTCTCCGAATCGAAAATTGAAAATTGCGCTTGGAAGAGATGGAAGAAAAAGTGGAGAGATTTTGGAAAAAGCTTTTCTGAAAGGAGTGGTGGAATCGGGAATTGATGTCGTTCAGATTGGAATGGTTTCTTCACCGCTTCTCTTTTTTGCGATTTGCGATGGGAAATTTGATGGGGGAGTAACGATTACCGCAAGTCACAATCCTCAGGAATATAATGGATTTAAGCTTCAACGAGATCACGCTCATGCGATTTGTGGCGAAGAAATTCAGAAAGTTTTACAAATTATTCATGAGAAAAAATTTCATGTTCCGAAAGAAAAGGGAACTCAGTCGAAAATGGATTTTCGGGAAATATATTTTTCAAAACTCAGGTCTCTTTCGAATTTTTCTTCTGAAAAAAAGCCAAAAATAGTGATTGATGCGGGAAATGGAATTATGGGGAATTTTGCTCCAGATTTTTTTCGAAATCTTGGATGTGAAGTTATTGAGCTTTATTGTGAGGTCGATGGAACTTTTCCGAATCACGATGCCGATCCCGAACGTGAAGAAAATCTTCAAGATCTCAAGAAAAAAGTACTCGAAGAACGTGCAGATTTTGGAGTGGCATTTGATGGTGATGGAGATCGCGTCGGAATTCTCGATGACAAAGGGAATCACTATTCTGCTGATCTTCTTTTACTGCTTCTTTCCAGAGATCTTTTGACGCGGTATCCCGGAGCTTCAATTGTATTTGATTTGAAATCGACCGAGGTGCTTTCGGAAGAGATTCAAAAGCTTGGTGGAAAAGCGCTCATGTGCAAAACGGGGCATTCATTTGTGGAAGAAATGATGGAGAAAGAAAAAGCGCTTCTGGGCGGAGAAGTTTCTGGACATCTTTTTTTCGCAGAAGATTATTATGGTTATGATGATGCGCTTCTTGCAGCATTCAAAATCCTCACAGTCGTGTGGAATTCAGGGAAAAAGCTTGAAGAACATTTCGCGGATCTTCGGAGAACATTCATTACTCCAGAAATAAAAGTAAAAATTTCCGAACACGAAAAATTTGCGATTATGAAAAAAATTGTGCAGCATTTTTTAACTAAATATCCAGATGCGCTCACGATTGACGGAATTCGGATAGAATTTGGCGAAGGAGCATGGGGGATTATTCGAGTTTCCAATACTTCCGCATATCTCACGATGAGGTTTGAGGCGAGATCTGAGGAGAAGCTCTCTGAGATTCAAAAAATAGTTTTCGATCATTTGGAGGAATATGCCGAAATTTCTGGAATTCCGGAAGTGGAATTAATGTAAAAGGCAAAATGTAAAATATAAAAACAAATCTCAATGTTTAAGCCTTAAAAATTGAGATTTTGATTTTTTTTTTACATTTTGAATTTTACATTTTACATTTGTCCAATATTATATATTCATTAAATTGTATTGACATTCATATAAAATTAATATTAAATAGCTGCAATTTTATCCACCAATTCATGAAGAAACTTCTTCTTTCTGCTGTTTCAGCGTTTGCTGTAGCAGGTATGCTTTCGCTTCTTTACGCTGAAGGCGTAACTCCATGCAATCCCGGAGTTACTCCAAGTTCTGTGATGTATGCCGAGGGTGGAGTTTGTCTTCCAGTAACAGCAGATTCTGTTCTATTTGCTGAGTAATTGCTTTTGAATAATTTTGTAGATGAAAAAAAGACCGAGAGGGATTCTTAGTCTTTTTTTTGTGTCGTGGGAAAGTCGATTATGCTGCGGATCTCGGAAATAGGGCGGGTCTAAGAGATGTTATCCTGTTTCTTACTTCTTTTTGCGGATCAAATATAAAGCCATCCTTAGGAAGAAATTCTTGAGAATAGTTTTTAAGGAGATGGCTAATAACAGTCGCCTGAAAACCATTTTGTACAGAATTTCGTAGGGATTCAACATCACCACTCATTATGAATTCTCGTAATTTTTCTAAAAGGCAACTAACTACTGCAGTTTGTATTCTTTCGTTGGTAAATAGACTTCCCTTCTTGGGTGTGTCTTCAAGCATCGCTGTAACAGTCTGGTTTATTCCTTGGAAAAACCCGTCCATAATTGCTAAAAGTGCTGATCTTTTAGGAATATCGCTCCCTATTACTCTTTCGAGAATATTGCTTACAATTGGTGCTAACCTATCCTGATTTTTCTGATTCAATCGACTTATATAGGGATGTCTGCTGAATAATTCTTCAGCATTTACACTATGAGCATAACCTACTTCCCTATTATTATCATTAGGTTTCAACATAATTTGAGCTTATATTCTTATTATACATTAAAACAATATATATATCAATATAATTTAATATATTTGTAATAAATAACACAATGCCACTTCTTTAACTGCATTTTTCCTCCATCGAAATTACGGAAAATATTATGGAACGTACTCAGGCGGAGTCACCACTTTCCAGTCATTTCCGAATTTCTTCATCGTATATTCAAATTCTTGCCGTGAAGGCATCTCTTTTTCCGTTCCACCGCAACATGTTCCACGGATAAAAAGGTCTCCATCATCTTTTCGAAACTGGGCTATAAAAAGATTTCAAACCCCGTTTCGAACTTGCTTTCCCGCTCTTTCTGTTTTCCCCATTCTTCAGGAGCATTTTCATCAAGAGCGAGTTCAGAGGCAGCACCCCATTCACACGCTTTATTGTAGGTAACATCGATTCCGCAGAGATACTCAGCTTTCCCATTGATTTTTACCTTTTCTCTGCCATATTCCTGACAATTTTCCTTGGTGGGAAATGCCTCGGTAAATTCACATTTTTGTTCTCCATACGTTACAAATCCTTCTGGATAGTAAATGATATTCCAACGATTTGTATTTTTCTGACACCCAGAAAGAGCGAGCAGCGTAAGCAGTACAATAAAGAGTTTTTTCATTTTTTTATAAAAGATTGCAGAATGAATCCTACTCTGTGGGTCGAGAGAAGGGTACTTATTTTCATTAACTTCTTTGATGAGGTCTTCAATGAAGGAAAAATTCTAAATATGGTGATACAAGTCACAGCGCACACAGATTTTGTTTAGGAAATATACATTTGCTTGTTAAGGTAAAAACACTTTTATTTCTTTACCCATTTTTTTATGGAAGATTCTCATTCTTCAATAGGTTCTGAGCACGAATTTCAGCAGCCTTGCAGTTGCGGAAGCGGCAAAAAGGCCGGATCATGTTGCATGGCGAATGAACCATGTCCGTGTGGTTCAGGGGAATCAGCAGGAAAATGCTGCTTCAAAATGTCGAAATGAGTGTTCGTTCATGACTTTATTTTTTAATTTATTCACATCATTTTCCTATGATCAAAAAAATATTACTTTTTACTCTCCTTACCATTGCACTGACAGGTTGCTCGAATACAATCGAGAAAAAGCAAGACGCAATATCTGAAAAACAAAAAACTGTAAATCAAGCACAAATCTCAAAAACTGCGCAAGAGCCAACAAAAGAAGTGAAAAAAATTGTGGCTGAAAATGACCAAACTCCGATATTCGCAAATTTTACTCAGGAACGCTATTCGGAACTTCTCGGCAAAAAACCTCTTGCCATCTTTTTTCACGCGAGCTGGTGTTCTACCTGCGCTCAATTAACAAAAGAAATTAACAAAGATCTTGCAAATTTCCCAAAGGGAACAACAATACTCAAAGCTGATTACGATACAGAAACCAACCTAAAAAAGGATTATGGTATCGTAATGCAAGCAACGATAGTAGTAATAGATAAAAATGGCAAAGTAACGCAAACGCTTGCAGCTCCTTCAATGGCAGAACTTCAAAAAGCTATATCGCAAACAGTCTAAAAAATGGAATTATTTATACCATCATTTCTGGCGGGGGTGCTAACAGTCTTAGCACCCTGCGTTCTCTCGTTATTACCAGTTATTATTGGGGGCAGCGTAGGTGAAAAAAAACCGCTGCGCCCACTCATTATTGTGGGATCTTTGGGGATTTCAGTAATAGTATTTACTTTGCTTCTCAAAGCTACAACCGCTCTCATTGGAATACCTCAAGAGTTTTGGAAACTCATTTCAGGAGGTCTGGTTACAGTTTTTGGTTTCATAATGCTATTTCCTGATCAATGGGTGAAAATTGCTCAAATATGCAAACTTCATAAAAGTGAAACAGGTTTAGAGAAAAGCAGGAGGGCATCTGGAAATACAGGAGCGATCCTCCTCGGGGCATCACTCGGTCCTGTATTTACCACTTGCTCTCCTACGTATGTCCTCATACTCGCCATTGTTTTGCCAAAAAGTTTTAGCCTTGCTCTCGTGAATCTTTTTATTTACACAATTGGAATGAGCATACCACTTCTCGCAATTGGGTATGGGGGGAGAAAAATAGCTTCAAAATTTAGAGGAACATCCAATCCGAAAGGTTGGTTCAAAAGAATTTTAGCAATTCTGCTTATTCTCACTGGAATGGCTATTATCACCGGATTTGATAAAAAAATTGAGGGCTCATTAATTGAACGCGGATACAGAGGTGCATTTAATCTTGAACAATCAATCGCCGATAAGGCAGGTGAAAAAATAAAAACGGGATCCAATTAAGGAAAAAAACGTCTTTCGCTAGTTCAACCTGATGCTCGGCGAAGTGTTTTTCACCGCCGTTTCATTGATCTCGCTTTTCGGCGAAGTCCAAAAGACTTCGCCGAGCGAAGGTCGGTCGCGTGAAACGCCCTGGTGGAGAGGACGGGAATCGAACCCGCTAAAATAGGTCTCAATCCTAGATTAGTACTCCAGTACCCTCCCCATATCACCAGGGCAATTTTTAGGATACATTCAGAAATCAAAATACAAAAAAGGCACTTCCATTAGGAAGTGACCTTAGTTGCTGAGACCTAATCCAACAGGGAAATTCCTGTGTACTAATCTAGGCACAACCATCATACAAAATTGGTCACGAAAATTCAAGAGAAAAATCAAATTGGAAAATTCAAGGATTATAAGCACCACCCCTAGAGGAGATCAGAAATGACTTCATTTGGAGTACGATATCGAAGTGATTTTCTTGGTCTGTCGTTGAGTTTTTCTTGTACTGCATAGATTTTTTCTTCTGATACTTTGG
>JACRHZ010000012.1 GCA_016220175.1 Candidatus Peregrinibacteria bacterium | reverse complement strand
TTTACTGTCAACACATCCTTCCTTCCAATTCCATGCATCCGGATGATTCCCATAGCAAAATGGATCCATATTCAGCGCTTTCTCCCCACACTTCGACCCTGAAAACCAGTCCTGCTGCGTCATCGTCTCTGGCGCTGCTCCAAACATGTTCGCACTCCATGGATCCCACTGACTATTTTGATCATATTGAGTGTTTGGATCATATTGCTGTTGAGTATTTGGATCATATTGCTGCTGAGTATTTGTTGGGTTCGTCTTACAAGCACTCATGACAAAATCCCAGTATTGCCCAGGCTGACATTGCTGTTGCTGGGTATTGTTCTGTGTCGTACATTCAGTTGCTGTTCTCACACATCGTGGGTCATTTGTTCCACAAAGTTTATATGTCCCTGATGGACATATCTGTGTATTTGTATTTGTTGTACATTCAGCAGACGTTGTAACACATCTCATCGGTTCGTTCGGACAGAGTTTCTGCTGCCCAGAAGGACATTGTGTAGTGTTCTGTTGTGTGTTATTTGTCTGGCAAACATAACCATTCGCGAATGTTGGACAAGATTGAGTTCCCGTACTGTCTGTACAAGTAGGAGCTGCTTGGTTTGTAATAGTATTCCAGCAACCTAGTCCTTGATTTTGATTTGTTGGATTTGTACAAACGTTTCCAGTACAAGAAAGTCCTACAGCACATTCAGAAGCTGCAGCACATGCCTGTCCTGCTGTCTTTGTCCCTACTGTTCCTCCAGTCCATCCACCTCCTGCGGGAGCACAGACACTTCCATGAGCGAAATCACAAAAATTAGATGTACACTGAGGACCGTCTGTACATGACTGCCCATCCGCTTTCTTAGTGGTATTATTTACCGGTTGACCACAAATTCCATTACTACAGACGTTTGAAGTACATTCCGCAGCTGCGCTGCACGCCTGTCCATCTGGTTTTGGCTGTGGAGCAACTGGAGTACCGCAACGATTACTATTACATTGTTGAGATGCACATTCTGAGGCAACAGCACAGCCTGCACCATCGGGCAAATTGCTCGGAGGTGGAGGAAGATCGCCCCCTTCATTCCAACATACGAGTGGATCTTGCGGATCACACACAAGATTCGCCTGAAATGAATCAGGACTTTTTCCCGTATTGGTCAAGATAAGACCGACAACGGCAAGCACCGCAATTGCGGGTAAAATGAAATATTTTTTCATTTATATATTTGTATAAAAGAATTAAAAAATAAAAATGAAGAATGAAGAAAAATGGGGAAAAAGAATGAAAAAAGTATGGGGTAAAAGAATAAAATCATTATTTATTATAACACTTTTTTAATAAAAAGTACAATATTTACCTCCATAAATTTTTTCTCAAGATTTTATGGCTTCATCATGCCCTTTATTGCCTCAATCTCATCTCGGAGTTCCGCCGCTTTTTCAAATTCTAAATTCTGCACCGCAATATCCATCTGCAATTCGAGTTCCTCGATAAGCCGTGGGAGTTCTGATTCTTTTACTTTCTTCAGATCATATTCTTTCACTGCTGCAGTTTCTCGAGAAATAGAAGTAATGTCCTTTTGAATTGTTTGTGGAGTAATTCCGTGTTTTGTGTTGTGCGCCTCCTGAATTGAACGTCGGCGATCTGTTTCATCAATTGCTTCTCGCATTGCTTGTGTCATCTTATCTCCAAAAAGAAGTACGGTCCCATCGACATTTCGCGCTGCTCGACCAATTGTTTGAATGAGGGCGTCGCGAGAACGTAAAAACCCCTCTTTGTCTGCATCAAGAATGGCAATGAGCGATACTTCCGGAAGATCAAGCCCTTCGCGAAGGAGGTTAATTCCCACGACCACATTAATTTTCCCTTCCCGAAGTTCTTTGAGAATTTCGATGCGTTCTAAAGTTTCAATATCGGAATGGAGATATTTCGCCGAAATTCCAATTTCTGCAAAATATTTCGAAAGATCTTCCGCAGATTTTTTGGTAGCAGTCGTGACAAGAATTCGCTGATTTTTCGAGATTCGCTTTTTCATTTCCTCTGTTAAAACATCGATTTGGTTGGATACTTTATTTTTCGGAATAGTATGCACTTTTGGATCATAAAATTCCTTGCGAGATGGCAAAACGAGTATTTTAGGATCAAGAAGACCTGTGGGACGAATAATTTGTTCTACAATTTCATCTGTCGGACAATGTGCCTTCTCATATTTTCCCGGCGTAGCAGAAATAAAAACTCCTTGTGTAATAAAATCTTCGAATTCCCCAAATTTGAGCGGACGATTATCGAGCGCAGAAGGCAAGCGAAATCCGTACTCGACGAGTGCTCTTTTTCGTGACAAATTTCCTTCGTGCATTGCTCCCACTTGCGGAAGCGTCATATGAGATTCATCGACAATCAGGAGAAAATCATCCGGAAAGTATTCGAGTAAAGTTGCGGGAGGTTCTCCTGAAGCTCTCAATGAAAAATACCGAGTATAATTTTCGATTCCATTGCAGTATCCGGTTTCGAGGAGCATTTCGATATCATATTCCGTGCGAGTTTGGAGCCGATGAGCTTCCAGAGATTTTCCCTGTTTTTCGAGTTCCTGAACCTGGAGTTTGAGATCTTTTTGAATTTCTTGAGCGGCTTTTTCGATTTTCTCGCGAGTCGTTACGTCGTGTTTTGCCGGGAAAATAGTCACTTCTTCCAATGTATTTATGAGTTCTCCAGTGAAAGAATCCACTTCAGTAATAGCTTCTACATCATCTCCAAAGAGATCAATACGGAACACGGTATCAGCTGAAGGTGGAAAAATTTCCACCATGTCGCCCATCACATGAAACATTCCCTGCTTAAATTCGAGAGAAGATCTTCGATACTGGATATCCGTAAGTTTTCGAAGGAGTTTATCACGTTTAACCTGATCCCCTACTGTGATCGTAATTGCGAGGGATTCGTAACTTTCCACATCTCCAAGTCCATAAATACAACTTACTGAAGCGACAATAATCACGTCTTTTCTTGTAAGAAGATTATACGTTGCCGCATGACGAAATTTATCGATTTCTTCGTTAATCGTGGCTTCTTTTTCGATGTAGGTATCCGTTCGAGCAATATACGCTTCCGGCTGATAGTAATCGTAATATGAAACGAAGTAGGACACAGCATTTTCTGGAAAAAATTGCCGGAATTCATTACAGAGCTGAGCGGCAAGAGTTTTATTATGAGAAAGCACGAGTGTCGGTTTTTGGATTTCTTGAATCACATTCGCCATCGTAAACGTCTTTCCCGTTCCTGTAGCGCCAAGAAGCGTTTGGAGTTTCGTCCCAGCATGGAGCCCTTTTATGAGCTTTTCGATGGCTTTTGGTTGATCACCGCTTGGCTCGAATGGGGAAACGAGTTTGAATTTTTGTGACACGTGATTTTTTGGAAAATGCGCGTTGAGGGAGTTTAGCTGTGATGGAGAGAAAAAGAAAGACGAAAAATTCATTTTTCTTGTCATCCCGCGCTTGACGCGGGATCTCAAAGATCACCAAAAATTCAAAAAAAATGAGAGTGTATAATTTATAGAATTCCTCATTCCTAATGGAAATTGAGACCCCGGGTCGGGGCCCGGGGTGACAAAAGAAAGAATTGCAAATCACGATACTTTTCCATACACTTTTCCCCGCCCGCCACCGTAGCTCAGTTGGTAGAGCAACTCACTCGTAACGAGTAGGTCGTCGGTTCAATTCCGATCGGTGGCTCCAGAAAGAAAGATAAAATCAATTTTTTAAAATTTGACATATTTTATCTTGGGTGTTTAAATGCACTCTTTAAGTTTTTTAATTATGATGATTTGTGAAGGACATATTGGCGCTTATGATATTTGCAGAGGCGATCCTGATATTCCTGTTGATCTTATCAAACTACAATTCGCCAATGGTGATTTTCAACAACGGGAAATGGGAGCAGAGTACATTCATCATTTGCCTCAAACTTTTGAGGCGGAAGAAGGCGGAATTATGAGGCAAGATATAAACCTAGTATAATTTCCAATAAATAATTTCATGTATAGTGTCTCTGTAGTTTTTGGTCAGCATCTTGCTTTGTGAATTTCCATTGAATTGTTGATAGACTTTGATTGCGTTGTTTTTGCCAGGCAGATAACTCCTTTTTGAG
>JACRHZ010000011.1 GCA_016220175.1 Candidatus Peregrinibacteria bacterium | reverse complement strand
TATTGTACTCTTTCCAATTTGCGATACGATATCTCTGTCTAAGTGAGGATTTCTTTTTCATTTTGAAAGAGGTTATTGTTCCTCCTCATCTTAGACATACTCCTATTCCCGTACAATTTATTTGTGCAACAAAGCCATTTTATTCTATAATGTCAGCGCTTTCATTCTAAATGCATCGTGGCAAGTCTTTTCTTTTCCGGCATCGGCGGTATTGGGATGAGTGCGCTTGCACAATTTCTCCATCAGCACGGTGTAAATGTGTCTGGAAGTGATCAGTCCGACTCAGAAATTCTGCACGATCTCGAAGCATCAGGAATTTCTGTTTCTCGAGAACAAAAAGCGGAGAATCTTCCACATGATATTTCTGAACTCATCTACACTGAAGCAGTTCCTCCAGAAAATCCGGAACGAAGAGAAGCGGCAAAAAGAAAAATTCCCCAAAAATCATATTTTGAAAAACTCGGAGAAATTTCCAGAGACTATTTCACGATTGCTATTGCCGGAACGCATGGGAAAAGTACGACCACCGCAATGACGGCACTTGCCCTTGAAGCGGTAGGTTTTCGCCCAAACGTTCTTCTTGGAACAAAAGTTTTTGAATGGGGAAAAAAGAATTTCCGCATCGGAAAAAGCAATATTCTTATTGTAGAAGCATGTGAATATCGGGAATCATTTTTGCATCTCCATCCGAATATCATTGTACTCACGAGTATTGATTCCGATCATCTCGATTATTATAAAACGAAGGAGAGATATGATGAGGGATTTCGAAAATTTCTTGCGAAATTGTCTGCGGATGGAGTGGTAATTTTGTCTTCGGAAGGCGCGACGGCGCCGTCGCGCCTTTATGGAAATCGTACATATACACAAATCGATGCATCAAAATTTCTTGACGCCGTTCCCGAAATGAAAATTCCAGGGAATCATAATCGGCAAAATGCGTCAAAAGTACTCGCGCTTTTTTCTGTGCTTGAGCTTGATCTCGAAATTGCCAAAAAAAGCCTCGGCGCGTATCGCGGTTCGTGGAGGAGATTTGAAGAGAAAGGAGAAAAAAATGGAATTTTAGTGATTGATGATTATGGACATCATCCGACAGAAATACGAGCGACGCTTTCAGCGCTCAAAGAAAAATTTCCGAATCGAAAAAAATGGATTGTGTTTGAACCACATCAATATTCTCGAACATTCACATTTCTCGAAGAATTTGGAAAAAGTTTTCCTGATGTCGATGAAATTCTCATTCCCGGAATTTATCGCGTCAGAGATTCTGAAAAAGACGTGAAAAAGGTCTCTCCGCAAATACTTGTGGAAGAAATCGCCAAAAATTTACGATCAGACCAGCGCGTGAGATATTCAGAAAGTTATGAAAAAACAATTGAAATCTTGAATGCGGAAACGAAAGCAGGTGATGTGATTTTAACAATTGGTGCCGGACCCGTGAATGAGGTAGGAGAGGGGGTTTCTCAATGTAAAATGAAAAATGGAAAATGAAACCAAAAGAGATACGTGTAGGTATTCATCGGCACTAACAGCTTGCATATATTATCAGCAAATGTCATAATGCAAATACTTTATGGCATGTAAAAGATGGGTTTAGAGAAGTTTTTCCGGCGTTTTCATTACACTCAACGAGCTGAAAAAAGTGATGAACGGGCATTTGATCCAAGCATAGAAGGACAAACTCTTATTACAAGAAGAAACGCACTTTTGGTGTTGGGAGGTCTGGTTGCTGGGTTTGGACTTGGGGCTTTATTTAATAAACCCAAAAATGCAGTGAAGTACAGAAAATTAGACTTCGATGAGTATGCAAACGAATTTCTTACGGGTGAATTTATTCGTGCAAGGGAAAAAAGCGATATTATTGTAAAAGTTGTACCTGAATACCAGCGGAATTTGGAGAGAATAGTCATCACACTTCCCCCAGAAGATCCACCAAGCATAAAATACTCTCTTTCGGATTTTGATCATACAAAAGAAGACTATAGAGAACGAATATTTCGTTCATATCATGATCTCTTAAGAAATTTACCAGAATATGCTGAGGTCGATCTTGTCGTAGAAGACTACAATTTAGAAGAAGCTCATAAATTAATAAATCGAATTGGGGTAAAAAATAAAGTAAATTTTATAACATTGCCGAACGCGCAAGGAGAAAGAAATGACAGGGTTGGTATGTGGGCACAGGACATGTTTGAGGTCATGGAGATTAATGGAGAAAAGAAAATTCTTCTTCCAATGGAATTTCACGGGATAGATCAAGATGGTGCAATCCTCCAGGTCAATGGAACACAAAGGGCAATTCCAAGAAATGCTGCAATGCAATTTGTATTTGGAAAGGGAAATATTCAAATAGCGGATTTTTATTTGAAGGAGGAAATATGACTTTCGACATAACAGAAAAAGGAGAGCTTTTGGTTTTCATCGGAATAAATGATGTTCTAAAAACTGCAAAAATTTACCAATTACAAGGCAAAAAAATAACTCTAGAAGAGGTAGCAAAAAAGATTTCTCAACAATTTGGTGGAGCAGAAGTTGTTGTCATGGGAAGGGCTGTCCAAAAAGAAAATTTTCATGGAGATCAGTCTTATATCGTCTTAGAAGGGAAGCAAGTACCTATGAACCAATATAAAGGATTCCGATCAGAATTACTAAGAAAATGGTATGAGGATCAGCACAAGGATTACAAAGAACAATTTCAGACACTCGGATACAAGGTAATTTCCCATTCAGCAGCACAAAGAAGCATACTAGACCATGCTTCGTCTCTTAACGCTATTCCGTATATAGATAAACTCACTGGAGGAAAAAAAATACTATTTCCAGTGTTTTATGGTCAATACAAAGGTGAAATTGACGAGAAAGAAAAACTATCAAAAGACGATCTTAATGGTGACGCATTGGCAGCATATGAGATGTTTGCCAAATCAGGATATACCCCAATCCCAATAAGGGATAATGCTCACTTGAGAGAAGGGAATACACATTGCATTAGTAATGTAATAGCCAAAATTCCGAGCGAAATGAGATTATCACCACTCGCTGCGTAAAAAATGTTTGGCAACAGACCTTATTTTTTCTCCTCCTCCGGCATCTTCTTCAAATCTTCCAAAACTTCTCTCACGACATCTTTTCCCCCAAGTCCAAACGCCAGTCCTCCCGCAAGAGCGATCATGGCGATAAATCCAGTGAAGAGAATTTGCACGAGTTCTTCTGCGATTTTGAGTTCAAATAGCGCCGCCATAATGGCGAACGTGATGATGATATATTTCGCAGAGAGAGCAAGAGTTCTCGCCGCTTTTGATTTTGCGATTCTGAGTGTATTTTCAAGAATCGCACTTGAGGTCTCAGCAACGCCGGTACCAAAAAGAATAATTACGAGTGAAACGAGAACATTTGGAATATATTTGATGACTTTATCAAGAAAGTCAGAGACTTGATAAAATCCAAACACATTCGCCGCGCTGATGATAGAAATCGTGATGATGTACCCCTGTGCAAATTTTCCAATAACAGCAGAAGGAGAACTCTGGATGTTCGCTTTTTGGAGGAGTTTTGTGAAGCCAATGCGATGAAAAATGTGAATGATCTTGAGTTTTTCTCCAATTTTTTGAATTCCCCAGCTGACGATATTCCCAAAAATAATTCCAAATATAATGATTCCCAGCGCTAAAAAGATATCCGGCACGATGCTGGTGATCTTCTCCACAATCTCTTTTCCCGAATCGAGGAGCGTTCCGAGGAAATTGGCGGCCTTTTCTGTGGGATTAAATTCCAAGTTTAGTTCCATAAATAGTGTTTATCTTCACCTTATAATGATACCACAAAACATGCCCATAGGTCACGCAAATTTTGAATCCAATTCATCAGTAGAGACAAGGCAATGCCTTGTCTCTACATTTGCACCACCAATTTCAGAAAACCAGATTTCTCTGGCTTTTTTCTCTACCGTCAACCAAAATGATTTTTTTCAAAATTTAAAATTTTACTTGCATTCCCCTCGTAAATCCGTACAATGCTTCCGCTTATGTATCCTTTCGTACTGACTGAGTTCTGAAAAGAAGGACACAAAGAGCGCTCAGATGAGAAAGCAATGGTCCGCCTCATGAGCTCTTTGGTTCGGGTTTTCCCGTGATATTCCTCCTTCTTTATTTTTTCAAGTTATGGCTCGGAAGCACACTTCTTCTTCGTCTTTGTCAATTTCATCTTCTCGTTCTCTCAAAAATCTTCCCTTCCCTCTTCTCAAGAATGACCACGGGAGGCTTTTTTTTACAGAAGGCGACGATGATTCGTATCCTCTCCCCGGGCTCATTGAAGTCCAGGTGAATTCCTATGACTGGTTTTTGCAAGATGGAATTAAAGAACTCCTCGAAGAGGTGTCCCCCATCACGGATTTTTCTGGGAAAAAGATGGAGCTTTATTTTTTGAAGCACTCGTACGATAAACCAAAATTTACCGCATCAGAAGCGAAGAGAAAAAACGTTTCCTATGAGGCAAATCTCAAAGTGCGTGTAAAACTCGTGAATAAAGAAACAGGAGAAATTAAAGAACAAGAAGTATTTTTGGGCGCAATTCCGCTCATGACCACGAAGGGAACTTTTGTGGTCAATGGAATTGAGCGAGTTGTCGTAAATCAGCTTGTACGTTCTCCCGGAGCTTTTTTCTCAAAAAATCCACTGGTACCAGGAGCGTACAATGCCAAAGTTATTCCTAAGCGAGGTGTATGGCTTGAAGTAGAAACCGATAAAAAGGGAGTTATCACTGTAAAAATTGATCGCAAAAGGAAAATTCCAGTAACCCATCTCCTCAGAGTTTTTGGATATGACACTGATGAGAAAATTAGAAAAATATTTGAGGATATGAATGTGGAATCGAATGGTGTTTTGCAAACACTCGAAAGAGATGCGGTAAAAACAGTTCCGGAGGCGTACCAATCGATTTATCGAAAAATTCGTCCAGGAGATCTCGCAACAGCAGAGAACGCGAAATCTTTGATTGATGCCATGTTCCATGATTTCAAAAGGTATGACATGGGACCAATTGCTCGATATAAACTCAACAAACGTTTCGGAACAAGTTATCCAAACGACTTCGCTCACAGAACATTCCAGGTGTCAGATTTTATTCATATTCTTCGTGAACTTATTGATCTGAACAACAAAAAGCCTTTAACAGACGACATTGACCACCTTTCAAACAGACGTGTTCGAAGTGTTGGAGAACTTGTACAGAACAAATTTCGTGTTGGACTCATGCGAACTGACCGAATTGCCAAAGATCGCATGACGGTGGTGGATCTCGAAACGGTTACTCCTACACAACTCATTAATTCCCGTCCAATTACCGCAGCGATGAGAGAGTTTTATGCGAGTTCACAACTCTCGCAGTTTATGGATCAGACAAATCCTCTCGCCGAGTTGTCGCATAAAAGAAGACTTTCAGCAATGGGACCAGGAGGACTTTCGAGAGAGCGTGCGAGCTTTGATGTTCGTGACGTACACGCTTCTCACTATGGAAGAATTTGTCCGATTTCAACTCCAGAAGGTCCAAACATCGGACTTGTCGTTCACCTTGCGACCTACGCAAAAGTAAATTCCTACGGATTCATCGAAACTCCATTTCGAACAATTTCAAATCTTGTTCCGAGCCAAAAGAAGCACCTAGTCGGTCGTTTTCTTGAAGAAAATATCGCAAAAGTGGGAAGAGCTGGAAGTCGAATTACGAATGAAATGGCGAGCAAACTTCTTGCCGAAAAAAGCAGAAAAGAAGTTCGAGTTCGCGCTTATCTCACCGATGAAGTAAAATATTATGACGCTGATGAGGAAAAAGATTTTGTTGTTGCTCAGGCAAACACAGAAATCGACGAACTCGGGCAGTTCCTCGATTCGCAAGTATCAGCTCGAAAAAATGGAGAAGCGACGCTCGTTCATAATTTGGACGTTACCCACATCGATATTTCTCCCAAACAAATTATTTCTGAAACAACAGCGCTCATTCCGTTTCTTGAGCATGACGATAATACTCGTGCTTCGATGGGATCAAACATGCAACGTCAGGCAGTTCCGCTTCTTCGTCCTGAGACGCCTCTTGTAGGAACAGGATTTGAAGGAGAGGTTGCGAGAGCATCAGGACAGGCGGTTGTGGCAGAAGAAGATGGAGAAGTGACGAGTGTGGATGCAACGCAAGTTACTGTACTGTATGAAAGTGGAAACAAAAAAACCTATGAGCTCAATAATTTTGTGAGATCAAATCAAGCAACGTGTTTCAATATGCGACCAACAGTTTCTCGGAAACAAGAAGTAAAAAAGGGAGATCCTCTGATTGACGGATCCTCCGTTGAGAAAGGGGAAGTGGCGCTCGGAAGAAATCTTCTGGTAGCTTATCTGCCGTGGAATGGATACAACTTTGAAGACGCGATCATTCTTTCGGATCGCATGGTGAAAGATGCGGTGTATGATTCTATCCACATCGAAAATTTTACTATTGATGTTCGTGACACAAAGCTCGGTCCGGAGATGATAACTCGCGATATTCCAAATGTAGGAAGTACAAAGTTAAAAGATCTCGATTCAGATGGAGTTGTTCGTATTGGTTCCATGGTAATGGAAGGCGATATTTTGGTCGGAAAAATTACGCCAAAAGGCGAAACAGAACTCACTCCTGAAGAAAGACTTCTCCAAGCAATTTTTGGAGAAAAGGCGAAAGATGTAAAAGATACTTCGCTTCGTCTTCCCGGAGGAGAAGGAGGGAAAGTGGTTGATATCCAAATTTTTTCACGTGATGCAGGAGATGACCTTCCCCAAGGGGTGATAAAACAGGTTCGAGTGTTTGTTGCAAAGACAAGAAAAATTCAGGTAGGAGATAAAATGGCGGGAAGACATGGAAATAAAGGAGTAGTTTCTAAAATTGTGCCAGTTGAGGATATGCCATTCTTGCCGGATGGTACCCCAGTTGACATTATCTTGAATCCTCTTGGAGTTTCTTCTCGAATGAACATTGGGCAGATTCTCGAAACACATTTGGGATGGGTTGCATCAAAATTAAACGTTCGTTTTGCGACTCCAGTGCTCAATGGAATTTCACCGGATATGATTACTCAATTTCTGAAATGTGCTGAACTTCCAGAAGATGGCAAAGTACAGCTCTATGATGGTCGTACAGGAGAAGCATTCGGACATAAAACAACAGTAGGATTTGCCTATATCATGAAACTTTCTCATTTGGTGGAAGATAAACTCCACGCGAGATCAGTGGGACCATATTCTATCGTAACCCAGCAACCGCTCGGAGGAAAGGCTCAACATGGAGGACAGAGGTTTGGAGAGATGGAAGTATGGGCACTCGAGGCATACGGAGCAGCACATACGCTCCAGGAAATGCTCACGATTAAATCAGATGATGTGGTCGGAAGGGCAAAGGCATATGAAAGTATTGTCAAGGCGGAGTCCATTCGAAAGCCAAATACACCAGAGTCTTTTAATGTTCTTGTGCATGAACTTAAATCCCTCTGTATTGATGTTGATCTCATGGAAGAAAAAGAAGGAGAAATTGAGCACATAGAACTTCCTCCAGAAGAAGCGGTGGAAGATATTATCCCAGAAACAGACAAGATGGAAGAACTTACGGAAAATATCGCTGAGTCAGAAAAAATGATTGAGAAAGAAATTCACGGCGATGAAATCGCTAAGAAAAAATCTCAAAGCGAGGAGGAAGATTCCGTTGATGAAGAGGCAGAAAAAGAGGAGGAAAAATAATTTTTCGGCTCTGTATTCTCACTTTTTATTCTTTTAACATTTTTTTATGAGAAGCGTGAATAAGGTTATAATTGTCGGAAATGTTACGAGGGACCCAGAAATGCGGCAAACTTCTTCGGGACAAACAATAGCAACTTTTGGAGTTGCCACAAATCGTGAATGGGCTGGCAGTGATGGACAAAAAAAATCACTTGCAGAATATCATAATGTGGTGGCATGGGGACGCCTTGCGGAACTTTGTATTCAGTATTTAAAAAAAGGAAAACTCGTATATCTCGAAGGATATCTGAAGACTCGTTCTTGGGATCACGAGTCAGGCGTGAAAGTTTTCCGAACAGAAATTGTCATTTCTGACATGATTATGCTCGAAAAAAGAGTACAGAATGATACTCCTCCAGAAGTAGTTCATGAAGAAGCATCACCAAGTGTGAGCACTTTGACTCCCACCCCAACTGACTACGATGATGACTTTTTTGCAGATGCTCCTTCTTCCGAAACTACGACGGAGAAGTAAATAGATGAATCTTAGATATTATAAAATCGTCGTATCCGCGGAACAGAATACAGTTTTCTTATAAACACACTTTTCATTCTTCATTTTGCATTTTTCTCATATGTACTCTTCTCATCCTCAAAACAGTAAAAGAAGCGATCGTTTCAATGCCGTAGCGCTCAAGGTTGCTTCTCCGGAGATGATTCTCTCGTGGTCGCACGGAGAAATAACGAAGCCAGAAACGATTAATTACCGTACACAAAAACCGGAACTTGACGGACTTTTTTGTGAACGAATTTTTGGACCCACAAAAAACTGGGAATGTTACTGCGGAAAATATAAAAAAATTCGATACAAAGGAGTGATTTGTGAGAAATGTGGTGTGGAAGTAACTCGTGCAATTGTGAGGCGAGAGAGAATGGGACATATTTCTCTCGCAGTTCCCGTTGCACACACCTGGTTTTTCCGTTCTACTCCTTCACGCATCGGACTTGTTCTCGATATTCCGGTGAAAGGACTCGAACAAATTATTTACTTTGCTTCCTACATTGTGATTTCTGTTGATGAGCACGCCAAAACGGAAGCACTCGAAGATTTGGAAAATCAATACAAAACGTATCGAAAGAAAATCATGGATGAATATAAAGATGAGCTTTCTCAGATGAAGCAAAAGAAAAAACTATCTGAGGAAGACGTTGATGCGTTTGAAGCGGAAAAAGCAAAAAAGATAGAAGAGCTGAAAGAAACTCATGACAAAGCCCGTAAAGAACTCGAATCTATCCAAAAATGGACACTCATGACGGAGCTTGAATACCGCGAACTCAATATGAAGTTCGGACATGTGTTTAAAGCAGGAACGGGAGCGGAGAGCCTTCGTGTCATTCTCGAGCAAGTTGAAATGGACGAGCTCATTGAAGAACTCGAAGAAGAAGTGGTGGATGCTACAGGACAAAAGCAGAAAAAAACATTGAAAAGAATACGTTTTCTCAAATCTCTGAAACGTGCCGGAATTCTTCCGGAATGGATGGTTCTCAAAGAGCTTCCAGTGATTCCTCCGGATCTTCGTCCAATGGTACAGCTTGATGGGGGAAGGTTTGCTGCTTCAGACCTCAATGATCTCTATCGAAGAATTATCAATAGAAATAATCGTCTCAAAAGGCTTATTGCTATTGGGGCTCCGGAAGTTATCTGTCGGAATGAAAAACGTATGCTTCAGGAAGCTGTTGATACACTGCTCAATAATTCTTCTCGAGGAGGACGTGCGGTATTCACTTCTGGTGATCGCCGAAAACTTCGTTCGCTTTCTGATATGCTCAAAGGAAAACAAGGACGTTTTCGGCAAAATCTTTTGGGAAAACGTGTTGATTACTCGGGACGTTCTGTGATCGTCATCGGTCCAGAGTTGGGACTCCACCAATGCGGACTTCCGAAAGAGCTCGCAATGAAGCTCTTTAAACCGTTTATTATCGGAGAACTTATTCGAGGAGAATTTGCCCACAACGTGAAAGGAGCAGAAAAAATTATCCAATCGGGAAAGAAAATCGTTTGGGATATTTTGGACGACGTGATTAAGGGAAAGTACGTGCTCCTTAATCGTGCTCCGACTCTTCACAGACTTGGAATCCAGGCATTTTCTCCGATTCTTATTGAAGGAAAAGCAATTCAAATTCATCCACTCGTTTGCGCCGCATTTAACGCGGACTTTGATGGAGATCAAATGGCGGTACATCTTCCGCTCTCAACAGAAGCACAGAGAGAAGCGAGAGAAATTATGCTCTCGAGTCACAATCTTCTCAAGCCTTCTTCCGGAGAACCTATTATTACGCCAACTCAGGATATGGTGCTCGGTGTCTATTTCTTGACACAAATTCATGATGGGAAAAAAGGCGAGGGAATGGCATTCGCTTCGGAAGAGGAAGCTATTTTTGTTTATGAGAGTGGACACGTTGATCTTCAGGCAAAAGTACGGATTCGTGTCGATGGACAAATCATCGAGACATCTGTAGGAAGAGTGATTTTCAATAAAATTCTCCCGGACAATATTCCCTTTGAAAATTCAGTCGTCAACAAAAACCGAATTGAGCGTATTATTTCTGAAATTTATGATCTTTCTGATACTGAAGTTACGGCGTCCATCACGGATAAAATTAAGAAGTTGGGATTTGAATATGCAACAAAATCAGGAATTACTATTGGAATGAACGATATGAAAATTCCGAAGGAAAAAGAAAAAATTCTTGAGGAGGCGACTCAAAAGGTATTAAGAATCGGGACACAATATTGGAATGGACTCATTACTGATGAAGAACGCTATAACAATGCAATTAAAATTTGGGCGCAGGCGAAATCAGATATTTCTGTGGTGATGATTGAGAATTATAAACACTTTCCAGAAAATGATATTTTCTATATGATCGATTCAGGAGCACGAGGAAATTGGGGACAAGTAACGCAACTCTGCGGAATCAAGGGACTTGTAGCAAGTCCTTCAGGAAGAACAATCGAACTTCCCATTAAGGCGAATTTGAAAGAGGGATTTTCTATTCTGGAGTATTTTATTGCGACGCATGGAGGACGAAAAGGAAAGTCGGACACAGCTTTAAAGACTGCAGAAGCAGGATATCTTACGAGACGTCTTGTCGATGCGGTTCAGGATATTATCATTCGAGAAGAAGATTGCAAGAGCGTTGCATATTTGGAAATTTCGAGAAAAGATTCTGAAAAAATCGGAGAAAAATTTGAGAGAAGAATTTATGGCAGGACTTTGGCGGAAGATCTCCTGGATCCGAAAACAAAGGAGATTATTGCGAAGAGAAATGAAGAAATCGGAAATCGTCTTGTGGGGGAAATTTCAAAAAGAAAAGTTGAAACGCTTAGGGTACGATGCATCATGAACTGCGAAACTCCGGGAGGAATTTGCCAAAAATGTTATGGAAGAGATCTCGGTTCCAACAGAACTGTTGAGATCGGAACTCCTGTAGGAATCATTGCAGCGCAGAGCATCGGAGAACCGGGAACTCAGCTTACCATGAGAACATTTCATATGGGAGGAGTGGCGGAAGGAGCGGATATTACCCAAGGTCTTACACGCGTAGAAGAACTTTTTGAAGCAAGACCCCCAAAAACTCCGGCCACACTCGCTGATGTAGAGGGAGAAGTCATCATAGAAAGAGGAGAACATGAAGTTTTTGCTCACATTAAGGCACAGAAACTTGGTCAGGATGAGTATCACATCTCTGATGGAGCAAAAGTGTCAGTAAAAGAGGGCGATCTTGTAAAAGAAAATCAAATTCTTGCGAAAGATCAAAAAGTTTTGAGAGCAATCTATGGAGGGAAAGTAATTGAAGTCACTGAAAGGAAAATTGTTGTAAAGCACACGAAAAAAGCAGAAAGGAAGTACTCATTCCCTTCTGGGGATATGCTCAAGGTAGAGACGGGAACATTTGTACAAGTAGGAACTCCGCTTACGTATGGTCATTACAATCTTCGTGAACTTTTGGAAAAAACAGATACAAATATTGTCCAGAAATATATTACGAGTGAAGTTCAAAATATTTACGCTTCTCAGGGGCAAACTATTAACGATAAGCATATCGAAATCATTGTTCGAGAAATGTTTTCTCGTGTGAGAATTATTGATCAAGCCGATATGCTCGATGTTCTTCCTGGAGAAATTATTGAGTATCGAAGAATTAAAATTTTCAAGAAAGAACATCCCAAGAAAAAACCTCCACGCTACGAACAACTCATTTTGGGACTCACAAGAATTTCTCTTGCTACAGATTCTTGGCTTTCAGCGGCATCATTCCAAGAAACAATTCGAGTACTCGTAAGTGCGGCCACAACGGGGAAGATAGATCATCTTGACGGTCTAAAGGAAAATGTTATTATTGGCAAGCTTATCCCAGCGGGAAGCATTTACCGAAGACGATATTTTGAAAAACACGAATCGTAAATACGATTTTTCCGCCCATTTGCCCTCTCAATATTTTTTTCTATGCCTACAATCAATCAACTTATTCGGAAACCTCGAAAGAACCTTGTTCGAAAATCCAAATGTCCAGCGCTTCTCTTCACGATGAACACGCTCAAAACGAAAGAAGTAGCTTTAAACAGGGGAGCGCCACAGAGGAGAGGCGTATGTACAAAAGTAACAACAATGACTCCAAAAAAGCCAAATTCAGCGCTTCGAAAATATGCTCGTGTGCGACTTACGAATGGAATGGAAGTGAATGCCTACATTGGTGGAGAAGGTCATAATCTTCAGGAGCACTCTGTTGTTACTATTCGCGGAGGGAGAGTCAAGGATCTTCCCGGAGTCAGGTATCACGTGGTGAGAGGCTCTCTTGATACGCTTGGGGTTGAGAAGAGGAGAAGAGGACGTTCTAAGTATGGTGCAAAGAAGCCTAAATAATATTTTATTTTTCATTTTCTTATTTTTATGGCACAGAAAAGATCACTTTTTATTCCACACAATTCTTCTGAAATTCAAGAGAAGTTTATTAATTATGTCATGAAAGATGGGAAAAAATCCACTGCAAGGACAATTTTTAAGAATATGATTAAAACTCTCGAAGAGAGAAATAAAGGAGGAAAAAATCCTCTTGAAATTTTTGATCTTGCCATTCAAAACGCCATGCCAAATGTCGAAATTCGTGCAAAGAGAATGGGAGGAAGTGTGTATCAAGTTCCGCATGAAGTACCAGAGAAGAGAAGATTAACGCTTGCGATTCGTTGGATTGTACAATCCTGTGCAAAATCTTCAGGAAAGCCAATGCATCTTCGCTTGGCGGATGAAATTCAGCAAGCTTCAGAAATGATGGGAAATGCCGTAAAGAAAAAGGAGGATGTCCACCGAATGGCGCAAGCAAACAAAGCATTTGCGCATCTCGCAAAATATTAGTCTGCTCATTTGCTTATTTTAGAGCGAAGGGAGTTTCCTCCTCAGAAATTTCGCGTACGTCAATGATTTCAGGGAGCTCGGTGAGGGCAGAAAATATGTGAGGAAGATCGTCTTTTTTCGGAATTTCTACATGAAAAAAGAGTGTTTTTTTCTGAACACTCTCAGAATAATGGATAGAAAGAATATGCACTCCCATAAGGGCAAATATTTTTGAGATTTTTGGGAGAGGGCGATCAAATTTATGTCTCTCTACAAGAGCAATATAGGTCTCAAAAGGAAACGGATCAGTTTCCCAACGAGCAGGGAGAAATCGATTTGAATCAAGTTTTTGGAGCATTTTACACTCTCTCCTGTGGAGCGTAAGAGTCCCTCCTCTTGTTGTAAAAGCGACGATAGGGGCAGAGGGGTCTGGCATACAACAATTTGCTTTTCGAAAACGGAATCCTTTTTCCCCAGTGACGATAATTCCCACTCCTTCATTGTCAAATGATTTCTGAAAATTCTCATCAGGAAGTGGTCTTATTTTTTCGCCCTCGATATTTTGAACCAATTTTCGCGCAATAATATGTGCCCTGAGAGAACCATTTCCGACCCTGAGAACAATATCCTCTCGTTCTTTTTGAGCGAGAAGTTGCCCTTTAAAGAGATTTTTGAGTGAGGAAAGTTGCGCATCAAGTTTTTGGACTCCATATCTTGCTAGCGATTCATTGAGCAGCTTTTTTCCTTTCTTGAGGAATTCTTCAAAATTTTCTTTCCTGAGAAAAGCACGGATCCTCTGCTTTGCCTGATTTGAAGAAACGAGCGAAACCCACGACTCTCTTGGGAATGAATTTTTATTGGGAATAATTTTTACTACGTCCCCCTGTTCGAGTCGATAATCGATCGGGACAATTTTCCCATTCACCAGCGCTGATTGGTAGTGGTACCCAATATCTGTATGAACCGAAAATGCAAAATCAAGAGGAGTTGCTCCTGAGGGAAGAATTTTTACATCTCCGTTTTCTGTAAGCGTAAAAATAAAATCTTCCAAAAGACCTTCCGTGAAAAGTTCAAAGTTTTCCATGTTGTGAATCTGTTTTTCAATTCGGGTCAATTGCAAAAGCCAGTTGTCTTTGAGCGGAACATTACTTCCTTTTTCTTTGTACCACCAATGTGTTGCGCTCCCAAATTCTGAATTCCGGTGCATTTCATGAGTTTTAATTTGGATCTCAAGAGGATGTTCTTCACTCACGTTTTCAAAAGATGCTCGAATAGTTGTGTGGAGCGCGCGATATCCATTTGGTTTTGGGTTTGTAATATAGTCCTTAAATCGATCTCCTATTACCGGCCATTTCTGATGAATATGCCCCAGCAGCGTGTAACACTCGGCAATACTCGAAAGAAGAACGCGAAAAGCAAAAATATCGTAGATATATTCGATGCTGGACTTTTGCTTTTTTCTCAATTTTTGGAAGATGCTGTACGTTTCTTTCATTCTTCCCTGGACTTCTCCTTGTATTCCCGCTTCCTTCAAAAGGGTGAGGATTTCTTTTTCACCACGCTCTAGCACAGCTCCTCGTTCATTTCTGAGCGCTGTAATTTGTGCTGAAATTTCGGTGAATTCTTTTGGATACAAGTATGCGAAAGCCAAATCTTCGAGTTCAGTTTTGATACGAAATATGCCAAGTCTCCCGGCAATGGGAGCATACAGATCAAGAACTTCTCCTGCATATTGTTTTTTCTGCTCCAAGGAAAGAGATTCCATATGACGAAGCGAGGAGAGGCGCATCGCGAGCTTAATAACCACAACTCGAACATCTTTTGCGAGAGCAAGGAACATTTTTCGAAGGAGTTCGATTTGATTTTCTGGGTTTTTTGTTGCCAGACTTGAAAGGATTTTGAGTTTATGGAGATCACAAAGAATGCGAGAAATATCGCCACCAAATAATTTTTCGATCTCCGGAAAAGGGGCAGGATCAATCGACAGTGTCCCAGAAAGAATTCCAGCAATACAAGTGGATTCATCTGGAAAAAAATCAAGGAGAATCTCGGCAACCTCGACACCTTCTTCAATTTTTTCTGGAGGCAAAAGCGATTCACAGAAGCGAAAAGCAGCCTCGATACGATCTTTCTTGAGCGAAATCGCTTTTTCCTGTGCTTTATGAAAAATTCTTTGCATTACGAAGAGAAAAAAACACCTCAATTTCACAGTGGTAAGCGGAATGATAGACCATCTCTCATTTTTTTCCAAAATGAAAAGTGAATATTCACCTATAGCGAATCTTCATCACAGCGATTCGCTCTGTTTCCAATAATTCCAGAACTCTGCTCCCGTCATAGATTTTTTCCCCTCTGGATGAGCGCTTATAACCTGAACAGCACTGTTCATAGTTTTCAGGAATAATTTCCCATCATTCCAAAAAAAGCTGCCTGATTCCGATGGGATGTTTTGGGAGGAGTTCATTTCTTGAAGTTTCTCGAGAATAACTCGCTTTCCGGATTTTGATGCCAGGAAAAAAATACGCGGCCAGAGGAAAAATGCCCGCCATTTTCTCAGAATTTTTTCAGAAAGTTCTTTGTCTGGGAAAATCTCTCCATCGGATTTTGTAAATTTTTGGCAATACGTAGCCTCGCGTTCATTTTGAGCTTTGGGAACAAATGGAATTCCGCCACAAATATCTTCACAGAATTTCTGAAGAGCCTCTCCGCCACTTGCGATCATTTCTTCAAAGACCTCAGCTGAATTTTTATTGCGGATATCCATTTTTTTCTGGATATAGATTTTTCCCGTATCAAGTTTTTCTTCAAGTTTAAAAATAGAGATCCCAGATGCCTTTTCTCCATGAAGAAGTGCTGTTTGAACAGGAGAAGCTCCGCGATATTTTGGAAGAAGAGAGAAATGGAGATTGTATGTTCCGAGCGCTGGGAGATCGATAATTTTTTGAGAGAGCAATTTTCCATAACTGACAATGAGAGAAAGATCAGCTCCGATCTGCCTCAGTTTCTCCGTGAATTCTCTGTCCAATTTTTCGGGAGTAAAACACGGAATTCCGAAGGAAAGCGCCTGCTCTTTTACCGGGCTCATAGTGGGTTTTTGTGATCTTCCTCGCGGCGCGTCTCGATTTGTAATGACGGCTGCTATGTGATAGAGAGTTCCCCGATGAATTTTGATAAGAATTTCTTTCGCGATTTCGGGAGTTCCCCAGAATAGTATTTTTTTTTGAACTGTCATTGCAATTTTTTAAGAGAAAAGACATTCTTATTCTCGCTTTTTCTCCAAAAAATGTCGACTCGTACTAAAAAATTTGAGAACGTTATTCACAGGGAAGTTTCCCAATTTTTTGCAGAAGTAATTGATGAAAGTGAATATGGGCTGGTGACCATTATAAAAGTTGAAATTTCTCCTGATCTTTTGAACGCAAATATCTTTGTCTCGGTTCTGGAAAATGCAGAGGAATTTATGACGATTCTCAAAAAAAGAACGCCATTTATTCAACGAAGAATTGCGCCACGTCTTCAATTTAAAAAAATGCCCCATTTTCATTTTGTGCTCGATACTTCTCAAAAACATATTCATCGAATAGAAAAGCTCCTCAAATTGTCAGATTCAGAAGATTCTCCAGAATGAAACTCAGATTTTTTTTTTATTATACTTCATCCGCCTTCGTCCGCCTCAGACGGACTTCGGCGGATTTCGCGTCGTTATATAATTTTGTATTCAATAGATACCCGGAACTTAAGGTTGGAGAGCTTCATTTTTCTAAAGAAAGGCTTTTTGCTTGTATGAGACGTTATTTTTTTGGTACGCTTCTTCCTGTAAATCTTGCTCCCTAAAAGCATGATCAAGAAGTTTCTCAATGCGGAACACCTTGTCCAAGATACGGACGCTACCGAAATAGTCAAAAAAAAGAGGGAAGCGGCTTTAAAAACAGAAATGTGGATGCTTTTTTCTGGTCCCCCGAGAGAGAAGTCGTTTGCTGAGCTTATTTGGAAAACTTTAGAAACCGCTTACTTCGAAACTCTTTCAGGAGATGATCCATACGATCGATTTGAAGAAGCACTCAAGATTGTAAATGCGCAAATAAATGCCGAAAAAGAACTTGAAAGTCCTGACTTTCTCCGTTCGCATTCAATTCTTATCGGACTTTTTGTTGAGAATGCTCTTCACATAACGGTTGCCGGCAATGCAGAGGGATATCTCGTGAGAAAAGGTCAGCTCAGCACCATTACTGATGGGCTCGCCGCGAAAAAGTCAGGAGGAGATGTTTTCATTAATATCGCAAGTGGGGAGCTCGAAGATGACGACAGAATTGTGTTTACATTGCAAAGACTCCTCAGGTATGCGACCTCATCTCAGCTTTCAGACATCCTTTCTCAAGGCGTAGCGGAGGCAGAAGTTTCTCTAGAAGAAATGCTTCACATGTCTGGAGACGATACTGCTTTTGTGGTATTTCATATAGAAGGATCGCATGAAGAATCACTCCCGCTTGACGGTGGAGAACAGGAAGAGAAGAAAAAAGGGAAGAAGTTTGGGGTGGGGGAACGAGGGATGCATATTTTTGAAAGAGCATCTTCATTTTTGCAGCCTCTTTGGCAACGTCTCAGAGAAGGCGATCAGAAGATCTTTTTGTCATTTATGTTCGGAATACTTGGAGTAATTATTATCATATTTTTTCTCACTTCAAACACAGGAAATTCGGACAAAGCAGAATATGAGAAATATAAAAACCTTCTTGCTGAAACGCGCGTAACGCTCAAAAATGTCGAAGATCAGGAAGCTCTTGGTCAGACCGATCGGGCGAATGCGAATCTCAACATGGTAGAGAGAAACCTGAAGGAGATTTTGAATTCACAATTCTTTCGAACAGAAGCTCTCGCGCATCTCGATACTACTTCACAAATTCGAGACAGAATCAACAACATTACGAGAATTTCGACCCCAAAAGAACTCGCGAATTTAAAAACAAGAAAAAGTGATGTGGAAGCAAAAGGAATATTTGAATTTGACGATGAGTGGTACGCCTACGATCAGAACTCTCTTTTTCGTATTGTTCTTCAGGGCGTGGAAAACGTCATTCCGCTCTCATTAGCAGACACGATGGTGTACGGAGTTCCATTTGAAGCGAAAAAGAAATTTATTTTTACCGACACGAAAGGAAAATTTCATGAATACGATACCGATTCCAATGCAGTTTCAGCGGTGAAAACAGAAGATGAAACTTGGAAAAAATCAGTCGAAATTCAGACATACGCCAAGTATTTATATCTCCTTTCTCCTGCAGATAATCAAGTGTGGAAATATGAGAGAAAAACAGAAGGATATGGAAAAGCGAGCCCCTATTTTTCGGAAGAATACAATATCTCTGGTGCGGTCTCTTTCTCGATTGATGGATTTCTCTATATTTTCACGAGTGATGGCAGTCTTCACAAATACCTCAAGGGTACTGAACAAAAATATGAAGTGAAAGATGCTCCAGAAGGCGCGCTTCTTGGGGTTACGCAAATCTACACCGATGCAGATATGGAAAATATTCTGATGCTCAGTTCAGAAAATTCAACCGTATACGTATTCTTTAAGGGAGAAAATCAGGCAACGTATAGCAGACAGATTGTATTTACCGAAAACGTCGGGAAAATTCAGCGTATGTGGGCAAAAGCCCCAAAGACTCTGGTTGTGGTCGATGAATCAAAGGTGTACGAAATAGATTTCTAACACTTTTATCTGTCTGAGGTGAGAAAAAACAAGGAAGTTTAGGTGTCAGAGGTTTCTGCTGAGTCCTCTGATTCTTGTGTATCGGAGCCCTTTTCTCCTTCTTCGTCTTTTTCCGGGAGAAGAGCGATGCTGGAGATAACTTCAGCTTGAGGAAGGCGCATAAGAATAACTCCTTGAGTTGCGCGTCCCTGAGAAGGAATATTTCTTGTCGACATACGCATCGCTTGTCCGGACGTGCTCGTGAGAATTAAATCACTCGGAATTTCCGGATCGAGAACTTTTGCCCCAACAACTTTTCCGGTTTTTGCCGTAACGTTTGCTGTTTTCACTCCTGTTCCTCCTCGAGTTTGTGAGCGATATTCACTCACCTCAGTCATTTTTCCAAGTCCATTTTCCATAACCACAAGAAGCTCTAATTTTTCATTTCCTGATTGGACGAGTGTCATTTCTACCACTTCATCGTTTGCCTTGAGACGAATACCTCTTACGCCGGATGCAGTTCTTCCCATTGGTCTTACGTCGTCTTCTTTAAATCGAATTCCTTTCCCTTCTTTTGTCACAATCATGACCTCGTCTCCCTCAGAACAAATGTTCACCCAATTCAGAGCGTCATTGTCCTTCAGATGAATGGCAATAATTCCACTTTTTCGTACATTTTGAAAAAATTCTACCTTCGTCTTTTTTACCGTTCCATGTTTTGTGCACATGAAAAGGTATGAATTTTTTGATTCTGTAAAATTCAAAATAGCGGTAATAGATTCATTCTCTTGAAGTTGTAAAAAATTTATCACGTTCTGTCCCTTTGCTGTTCGAGATGCTTCAGGAATTTCGTACGCTGGGAGCATAAGAACACGTCCTTTACTTGTAAAAAACATGAGGTCATTATGATTTTGTGTGAAGAGCACAATCTGCATCTCATCTTCAGAATTTCCGAGTGATCCCATGAGTCCTTTTCCTCCTCTGCTCTGTGTTTTATATGAACTTGCCGGCATTCGTTTAATGGATCCATTTTGAGTTACGGTAACGAGCATGCGGGAATTAGGGATGGTGTCTTTAGCATTAAATTTCCCAAGAGCATGCGGAATAATTTCCGTTTTTCGGGGAGTTGCATATTTTTCTTTGATCTCTAAAAGTTCAGTTTTCATAATTTTTAGTATTCGACTCGGTTTTGCAAGAATATCTTTACAATCAGCAATAAAATCGTGTTTTTCCTTGAGTTCATTATCGATTTTTTTCCGCTCAAGTCCGGCAAGAGTTTGAAGTCTCATTGCGAGAATGGCATCACTCTGAAGATCTGAAAATTTAAATTTTTTCATAAGGTTCTCCTTCGCAATCTCTTTTGTGGCGCTTGCCTTAATGAGGGTAATAATGGCATCGATATGATCAAGTGCCTTCTTGAGTCCCTCGAGAATGTGCGCCCGAGCTTCTGCAATTTTCAAATCATACTTTGTTCGCTTTGTAATAATTTCTTTGCGATGAAGAATAAACTCTTCCAAAAGACTTTTGAGATCAAAAAGTCTCGGTTGAAAACCGCGCTCTCCGAGAGCGATAAAATTGCATCCAAATGAACTCTGAAGCGGCGTATGCTTGTAAATAACATTCAAAACCTTGTTCGGAAAAGCATCTTTCTTAAGTTCCAAAACAATACGAATCCCATCACGATTTGACTCATCTGTGAGATTCGAAACTCCCTGAATTATTTTTTCTCGCACGAGATCAGCAATTCTTTCCACGAGAACAGATTTGTTCACCTGATAAGGAATTTCAGTGATAACAATCTGATATTTTCCATGAACCTCTTCAACCTCAGCTTTTCCCCTCATAATAATACTTCCTCTTCCTGAGGCGTATGCTTGGCGAATGACATCCACATCATAAATAGTTCCCGATGTAGGAAAATCTGGTCCCTTAATATATTCCATGAGATCGCCTACTTCTGCATCTGGATGTTCAGAAAGATGGAGCAGACCATCGATGAGTTCTCCCAAGTTATGAGGAGGAATGTTGGTGGCCATTCCGACAGCAATTCCCATCGCACCATTTAAAAGGAGATTCGGAATTTTTGCAGGAAGTACCGTCGGCTCTTCCAAAGATCCATCATAGTTATCACGAAAATCTACTGTTTCCTTCTCCAAATCCGCAAGAAGTTCGTCAGAAATTTGCTCCATTTTTGCTTCTGTATACCTCATCGCCGCTGGAGGATCACCATCAATTGATCCAAAGTTTCCCTGTCCTCGGACAAGTGGCGCCCGAAGCGAAAAATCTTGTGCCATTCGCACCATGGAGTCATATACAGCGCTATCTCCATGAGGATGATATTTACCAATCACTTCTCCCACGACTCGAGCCGATTTGACAAATTTTGCACGCGAAGTAATGCCGAGTTTATGCATGGCATATAAAATTCTCCGATGAACGGGTTTAAGTCCATCACGAATATCGGGAAGAGCCCTGGAAACAATTACGCTCATGGCATAATCGAGGTAACTCTCCTCCATTTCCTGGACAATCTCTCGTTCTGGAGATTCTCGAAGAAGGGCAGACATTTGGAGATTTTCTCCTTTTTTTTGAGGTGTGTCAGAAGCAGCAGCATTCATAAAGATACTGGTCGAAATTTCAGAGGAAATGTACCAGAAAAACGGCAGGAAAGGAAGAGATAATGCAAGGAATTATGAATTTTAGGTTTTGAATTTTAGATGGTTCTTTGAGACAATGCTCTTGGTTTTGCTTCCCGCTTTTTTTCTCTCTCAAAACATGAAACTCCCGATCATTCTCACTAATTATAAAAACTATCCTTCAGCGCTTGGTGATGCGGCTATTCGATTGTCTGAACTCCATGCGGAGGCGCAAAAAGAGACAGGCGTTACCTTTGGGGTTGCAGTTTCTGCACTCGATCTCCGTCAGATTTCAGGGAAATTTGGGTCAGAAATCCCTGTTTTTGCTGAGCATATTGACGAAGGCGGATATGGATCGTCTACGGGGAAGATTGTTCCAGAAGAAGTGAAAAAAGCAGGTGCTTTTGGAACACTCCTCAATCATTCAGAAGATCGTGTTAATGGCTTTGAACTGCTTGGAAAACGTATTCAAAGGGCAAAAGAAGCAGGACTTTTCGTGATTGTCTGCGCAGAAACTGACGAAGAAGGAGCGAAAATTATGGAAAAATTTCACCCCGATCTTATTGCAGTAGAGCCACCAGAGCTCATTGGTGGAGACATTTCCGTCTCTTCTGCTCGTCCGGAACTTATCAGCGAGAGCGTTCGGAAAATCGGTGCCGGGAAAGTGCTTGTCGGAGCAGGAGTGAAAAATGGAGAAGATGTAAAAATCGCATTGGAACTTGGCGCAGTTGGCGTTCTCCTTGCAAGCGGAGTGACGAAAGCAGAAGATCAGAAGCGAGTTTTGCTCGATTTAGTTTCGAAAATTGGAAAATAACATGCCTGAAAACCGGCGAAAATTAGTCCGGCTTGAGGAATATAATTACAGTGATCCAGGGTATTATTTTGTCACGATTTGTACAGAAAATAGAGAAGAGTTTTTTGGTGAGATTCGAAATGAAAAAATGTGTATTTCCGCAGTTGGGAATGTTGTGTATGAATGTTGGAATGAGATTCCGAAGCATTTTCCAAATGTGAGTATCGATGTATTTGTGGTGATGCCAGATCATGTGCATGGCATTGTGATGATTGAGGATGAGTTTTTTATAAATGAAAAATTAATGGCAAAAAAATTAAATAAAGATAAAGATATAGTGGTAAGAAACCCAAACGTAGGGGCGGCAGATCTGCCGCCCCTACGAATTCGTCGAGCAAATATGATTTTGCCAAGAGTTATTCATGGTTTTAAGTCATCTGTTACGAGGATCATAAACAAACAATTCCCAAATACCTCCTTTGCCTGGCAACGCTCTTACTACGATCGCATCATCCGCAATGATCGTGAATATGCGGTAATTGCCGAATACATTGAAAATAATCCGAAAAACTGGGAACCTGATCGTGAGGATAAAAAGCTTATGAATGAATTTTTTAGAAAATTCGAAGAAGATCCTCGGATGCATTTCGCTCGTTATTAAACATGGGAATCACCATTAAATCACCCGACGAAATCAAAAAAATGCGTGTTGCAGGTCGCGCTGCTGCTTCTGTCCTTGATTTCATCACTCCGTTTGTGAAAGAAGGCGCTTCCACTTTGGAAATTAATGATCGTTGCCATGAATACATCACTAAAAATGGATGGATTTCTGCTCCGCTCAATTACCGCGGGTTTCCAAAATCCATTTGCACGTCCATAAACGAGGTCGTGTGTCACGGAATTCCGTCTGAAACGGATATTCTCAAAAATGGCGATATTGTAAATGTTGATGTCACCATAATTCGTGACGGATTTCATGGCGATACATCGTGCATGTTTCTCATTGGTGAGGTTTCAGAAGAGGCGAAACTTCTCGTCGAACGCACTAAAAAGGCGATGATGAAGGGAATCGAAGTCATCAAGCCGAATATTTTTCTGAACGAAATCGGAAAAGCAATTGAAAAATATGTCTCAAAATTTGGATACGGAATTGTTCGTGATTTCACGGGACACGGTATCGGAAGAGCGTTTCATGAAGATCCGCATGTGCTGCATTACGATTCCGGACAAAAAGGTCCACGACTGGAAGCAGGAATGACATTCACTGTAGAACCGATGATCAATATTTCTAAAAACTGGAAAATAATTGTGGATCCAAAAGACAAATGGACAGTTCGCACGGTCGACGGCGCACTTTCCGCGCAGTTTGAGCACACGGTGCTCGTGACGGGGAAAGGAGTGGAAATATTGACGATTTGAGAAATTTTTTTCTCAATGATGCTCAAGTGCGATTAGTTTTTTTACTCTGAATCGTCTTCAAGGATAGTACCAAGAACTCTTCGAGTCGCCTCCTTAGTTCCTTTGGATTGTTCACGAGGAACAGGAGTCGCCGGGGCTGTTAGAGGTCCACGAGGACTGTTACCGAGATTAACACACCCTGTAAGATTTTGGTTCTCAAAACCTTCAAATATGTCTCGCATAAAGTAAAATAAAAAATTATAAAAATCGCGCACATTTATAAATGCGTTCTAAGTTTTCGTCAATTCACTTCTGACAATCAAAAGCTGTCGACAGGGTCTCTGTCGATGCGAATTCCGCTCAAATTTTCGGCATTAAGAAGCCATTCTGGATGATTTCCCATAATGAAAATATGGTAGTGAAATTTGTCATGTTGCTTCTTTGTCATCGCCGGAGCCAAGGAAATAAAAAAGTGTTCTTTTGGAAAAAGTGAGTGCCATTTTTTTACAAGTCGGACCTTCCATTTTTCCGATTTTTCCTTCGCTTTTTTTTCAGAATAATCCACAAAAATCAGTCGAATACTCTTTGTAAATGGCGGAAAAGAAAGCGATTTTCTTTCCATCATTTCCTGGTCATAAAACTCTTGAAAATTATGTTTTCCGCAAAATTGGACAGCGGGATGCTCAGGAAGATAGGTTTGGAGTACAGTTTCGCCTTCTTCTCCTTTTCGTCCAGTGCGTCCCGCCACTTGGCTGAGCATTTGAAATGCGTATTCCGAAGCGCGAAAATCAGGAAGATGAAACGCAATATCCGCGAGCAAAATTCCCACGAGTCCAATATTTGGAATATCAATTCCTTTTCCAATAATTTGGGTTCCGATGAGAATATCCGCTTTTCCCGAAGAGAATTCTTCCAGAAGAAATTCGGATGCGTTTTTTCGCGCTGTTGAATCACTATCCGCCCGAAGAATTTTTGCATGAGGAAAAAGTTTTTTCGCCTCTTTTTCGAGTTCTTGAGTTCCTACACCAAAGCCTTTGAGTTTCGTGGAATTGCATCTGGAGCAAGAGAAAGGAATCTTGTCCATTTGTCCACAATGGTGACAGAGGAGAAATTCATTTTTATTGCGATCTTCATGAATCGTGATTCGGTTTTTACAATTCGAACACGTCACAGAAATTCCGCACTCACGACACACCAATGCAGAATTTTTTCCCCGACGATTCAAAAAAAGAAGCACCTGTTTTTTCTTCTGGAGACATTCATGAATCTTTTTCTGAAGAAGAAGTGAAAATGGAGAAAAATTTTTTCGTTGGAGTTCTTCACGAAGATCAACAATATTGATTTTAGGAGGGAAGTCACTTCCGAATCGTTTTTCTAATGTAAACAATTTGTAGAGACAAGGCATTGCCTTGTCTCTACCACTATGAAAAATGGTATTTGTTAAATAATAGGCCTCAAGACTCGGTGTCGCGCTTTGCAAAATCAGCTGCGCATCATGAATTTCCGCAAGCATTTCTGCGGCTTTTCGCACATGATATCTCGGCGCTTGATCATTTTTATACGAAGTATCGTGTTCTTCATCTACCACCACAATTCCGAGATTTTCAAATGGAAGGAAAAGTGCCGCGCGAGTTCCAAAGATGATTTTGAGCCGACCTGTTTTCACTTTCCACCAAATATTCCATTTTTCGCCTTCGGAAAGTCCAGAATGATAGAGTTCAAAAATTTCTCTCGGAAAAAACCGAGAAAAAAGTTCAATTAAAGATGCGGAAATAAATTTTTCTGGAACGAGAAAAAGAGCCTGTTTTCCCTTCAGGATTTCATCCGCAACGTGTTTGAGTGCGAGAAGTGTTTTTCCAGATCCCGCGGGTCCCATCAAAAGTGATTTTTTTGATGATTTCATCTCGGTGAAAATCTTTTTTTGATCTTTTGTAAATTCTGGAAAGGCATTGAAATTTTCTGGAATTTTTGGAGTAATAAATTCTTCAAGAGTTCTCCTCATGAGACCCTTTTCGAGAAGATTCGTAATAACTGCAGAAGATGCTTGAGCCATTTCTCGAAGATTTTTTTCTGGCATTTTTCCAGAATTTTTTTCGAGAATTTCAAAAATGAGTTTTTGTTTTGTCCCACGTGGAGACGCGATGAATCGCGTCTTTACCAAATATGATTCCGTTGGCGGAATTCCATCACTTTTCCACATCTTTTCAGGAATCATGAGAAAAAGCGCTTTCGAATATGACGAAAAGTAATATTCGGTGATTTGTTCCAGAAAATCAATACTTTTTTTTGAAAGTATCTGTGGAGTGAGTATCCTCAAAATATCTACCGTATCAAAATCTGGGTGTTTTTGAAAAATATCGATGATACAGCCCTGCTCTCGCCTTCCGCGCAAAAGAATTTCGACAATTTGTCCCACGTGAATATTGGGTTTTAATTTTTCAGGAACAGAGAATGTAATTTTTCCGCTTCCAAAAGGGAGAGACCGATGGGGAATGATGTCAGTATACATAGCGGAGGCATTGTAAACCTAAATGAGAGATTGACGAAAAATTTTAGATTTTAAATGATAGGAAAATTTCAACTTGTATCCGTAATCTAAAACTTAAAATCTAAAATCTAAAATCAAATTGACGTGCTCAATTTCCCAAATTTCTTTACAATATCCTTCGAAATAACCTCGTATTCATGGGAAAGCGAATTTTCATTGCTGGCGGCGCTGGATTTATTGGATCGAATTTCGTTCAGCATCTTGTTGAAAATTATCCAACGTATGAAATTCTCGTGTTTGATGCGCTCACATATGCAGGAAATCGAGAAAATCTCACATCTGTTCACGACAAAATCATATTTCTCCAAGGCGATATTGCTCATGAAGAAGCACTGGAAAGTGCATTTGGAACATTCCATCCGGAAATGGTGGTGAATTTTGCGGCAGAAACACATGTGGATCGTTCCATAATCGGACCAAAAATTTTCCTCGAAACAAATGTTCTCGGAACTCAGAATCTTCTCGAATGTGTAAAAAAGTTTGGCGTGAAACGATATGTTCAGATTTCCACGGATGAAGTCTATGGAGATCTCGGAGACACAACGGGAACGTATTTTACCGAAGAAACTCCGCTCGCACCAAACTGTCCATATGCCGCTTCAAAAGCGAGTGCGGATCTTTTTGTCCGTTCATATTTTGAAACATACAAACTCCCGGTGATGATTACTCGTTGTACAAATAACTACGGTCCGTATCAATATCCAGAAAAACTTATTCCATTTTTCATATTTCGAGCACTCAAAAACGAAACGCTTCCACTCTATGGCGACGGGAAAAATGTTCGCGATTGGCTTTATGTGAAGGATCATTGCCGCGCGATCGACATTGTGCTCCACAAAGGAAGAGAAGGTGAGGTTTATAACATCGGCGGACATAATGAAAAAACGAATCTGGAAATTACGAAAATTCTTCTGAGGAAACTTGGAAAACCAGAAAGTCTCATTACATTTGTAGAAGATCGTCTCGCGCACGACCGAAGATATGCGATGGATCCATCAAAAATCGAAAAAGAGCTCGGTTGGAAGCCAGAACATTCGTTTGAAGAATACATTTCCGAAACGATTGAATGGTACAAAAACCATCAAGATTGGGTGAAGGGGTGTGCAAAGAAGTCGGAGGAGTTTCGGGCAGAGCAGTACCAGTAGGCGCGACGGCGCCGTCGCGCATTCCGAAACAGAAGGCGACAATCCCGATTGTCGCGGCGGGGAACTCATGATTATTTTGAAAAAATGTAAATGGTGCCAATAACTTTTTCTCATTTTTATGATGCAAACTGAGATCCCGGGTCAAGCCCGGGATGACAAAACGGGAAAGAAAAAACTCCTCATCGCCACTGGCAATAAAGGAAAATACAAAGAAATCATGGAAGTGCTTCATGATCTCGAAGGCTTTGAATTTGTTTCGCTTGCTGATCTTCATCTTATAAATGATGCGGAAGAAGATGGCAAAACGTATGAAGAAAATTCGCTGAAAAAAGCGAAACATTTTTTTAAAAAAATTGGACTTATAACCCTTTCGGAAGATTCAGGAATAGAAATTGAAGCCCTGAAGGATGAGCTTGGAGTCAAAACACGTCGTTGGGGAGCGGGGGAGAATGCATCAGACAAAGAATGGCTCGTATATTTTCTTGAAAGAATGAGGCATGAGAAAAATAAACGTGCAAAATTTATCTGTGTTTCGACTATCATGTGGGCTTACGAAGGTCACGATCTTATTTCAGGAGTCGCCCGTCCTCGGGCGACCCATAAAATGATTCAATTTCGCGGTGAAACCTGGGGAACTCTTCTTGATTCCCCACAATGTGAAATTCCTCATGGAATTCCTATTTCGTCCGTTTTTCTGCCGGATGGAGAAAAAGAAGTCTATGCGGTGCTTTCTCCACACGAGAAAAATAAAATCTCTCATCGAGGAAAAGCGATGCATGAAGTGAAGAAATTTTTGGAGGAGAAATTTTCAGTCTTATAGTTTTGCGAGTAATTTGAGTTGCACATAATTCTTCTAATTCCAAAATCCTTTTGAATAAAGTGTATCTTCCTCTATAGTAGACGGGCTTAATTTTTTATTTTGTAATTTTCTCCTTCACATGTCCGCATCATTCCTCATTACTTTTCGTGAAGGTCTTGAAGCGGCGGTGATTATTGGAATTCTTCTCTCTGTGCTTCGAGCCCTTCATGAGCAGAAACAGAATATTTTTATTTGGAGCGGAACTGTTCTCGGAATTCTCATGAGCTTCTTTTTCGCGTGGATTTTTGAAAGATTTCTCGGAGGATTTGAAGGAACTTTTGAACAGATTTACGAGGGAGTTCTTTTGCTCATTGCATTTGGAATGATTACGCACATGGTTCTCTGGATGCACCGATATGGTCGAAATATTCGGGCAAATTTGGAGAAAAAAGTGAAGTCTATTTTTGAACACAAAGTGGTGTGGACCATTGGAATTTTGGCTTTTACTGCGGTAGTTCGTGAAGGAATTGAAATTGTTATTTTCCTAAAAGCCCTCAGTTTTCAGGGAGGAGCAACAATTTCTCTTATGGGTGGACTTTTAGGTCTTTTTGCTGCAGTTTTGTGTGCGGTCCTCCTTTTTGTGGGAACGAAAAATGTGTCTCCGAAAAAATTCTTCCAGATTACTGGATATTTTCTGCTGTTCATTGCCGCTGGTCTTCTTTCTCACAGCGTCTCTGAATTTCAAGAAGCAGGAGTTCTGCCGACGTTTCTGAGTCCCTTGTACGATCTCAGTGGAATTTTGAGTGAAGAAAAGGGGATTGGCGCATTCCTGAAGGCAATTTTTGGATATAATTCAGCTCCATCATTTCTTGCATCAGCTTCATATGTTGTCTATCTCACATTTTTAGTTTTGTACTTGAAGGGTGGACGAAAAGAGAGGGCGTGATGATTCGAGCTTGTCTCAAATTCAAAAAATAAAACTTCCATAACTTCTCTGAACAATTTATACTATCGCCGATCATATGGACCCGTAGCTCAGATCCGCTAAAGCGGATAATTTGGTTAGAGCAGTCCACCTGAGGCGGATTGGTCACGGTGATGAGATTCTTAACAACACATTATACTTTTTTAGGACCCGTAGCTCAGTGGTTAGAGCAGTCGGCTCATAACCGGTTGGTCACTGGTTCAAGTCCAGTCGGGTCCACCAAAATTGACATATTGACTAAATATTATTATAATATTTTCCACTTAAGAAATCATTTATGGAAAGTATTGGTGATAATGAAGGGGCAAGCACTCATCTAGAACCTCATGCTAATAAACTAGAATCGAATTTGTCATTGGCAGTAGGGCAAATTCGATATATGTATTTTTGGGTTCACCCCCAATGGGTAAAGGGTTGGCTGGGGTCTTGGGAGCGCGAAATTGATAAATATGAAGCTTTTTTTAGAAGAGTGTCTTCTGTATCGAGAGTCGGCGTTACTCAACTTCCTTTTATAAATAGTGATTATTTGGGATTAGAGCAGTATGAAAAATTTCTTAGAGCACTCGAACAAGTTAATCATTATGCAACTGTTCTTATTGGTGCGAGATATACTGTGTGGGATAGAAAATTTTTTGATGGAGGCGATGCGCAACAGGTAGCAAAACTTGTTGACCAATTTAGGCTTCAAGTGGCAGATCAGAGTGCTTTTGTAGCTGATAAAGATGCGTTTTTTTCAAAGCAACCTAAGCACTTGGCGAGGGCAATGGTTTTCGGCAAGGAACGTGATACCTGCCCTCTGTACCAAGCTTATTCATCGCAATTACACAAAGTAAGTGCTGTTGTGAAATATTTTTCCGATGAAATGCCTCCTGATCGCAGTCCTCCTAATGAAAAAGATCAATCAACTCTTTTGTATGACGGGATATATGTCTCTCCAAAATGATTTCAGGTAAAACTTCATGCACTATTCCTTTCCAGTTGGAGGAGTTATCACTAAGATAATAATAGAAGCATAGAAAATTTTCGTCTGCCAAGGCCTTCGTGATCTTGAACCAACTACCAAATGGTTCAACAAGTGACCCTGTGGACAAAAGTTCAATTCTTGGCAGTTGCATCCCACCATCCAGAACTCAGTGGAGTCGTTTGACAGAAATGACCGGAGACCTCCCGGTGTGATTGAGGCAAAGTTTGTTCTATAATTTTCTGAAAAGTTTTCGATAGACGTCATCGTCATTTCTTTTCCCGACAAGAGGGATATGAAGTACATTATTTTCAATATAGTGAACAATCCGATACTCGCCAATATCTGTTCGATAATATGAAGGTTTATGTGATGTTCGAAGTTTTTGAGTGTCTGGAAGATGTCCATCTCTACAAAGCGCATGCATTCTTACAGCAATTTGTTTGCCATGTTTTGAAGGCAATTTCATCAGGAATTCTTGCACGCGTTTTGATATATTAATTTTTAGCATTCATGAGCTCAGAAAGGAATTTCTCACTCGCCTCTGTTCCCAAATACTCTGTTTTCTTTACTTTTAAAGCGTGTTCTAACCAGTATTCATCTTCAAACATCTTAAGCCGCTCATATTCAGCTTGAGAGATAAGAACAACGACGGCACGACCGTGTTTTGAAATTGTTACGGGTTGTCCAAGTGCAGTGTCTAGGAGTTCTCCAAATTTATTTTTCGCATCTTTTGCGGAAATAATAGTTTTCATGTTGTGGATAAAATAGGCTATATGTATATAATAGCTATTTTGAATATTTTATGCAAGCAGATTTTAATACTTTTTGTGTGGGTCACGCCTCCTGGCGTGAGTAAGCAAACATTTGGGACCCGCCTACAAGGCGGCTCCCGCTGAGAGAAAAGGAGCGGGTGGCCAGCTCCAAAGCCTGCCAACACCGGCTCCCGCGAAAGGTGCTACCGCGAAAGTTACTCCGAAGAAGATGTTTCAGAATTGTTTAAACGCTCTAGATACGTCCCCAGACCAACTAAACCAATCGCAACTGTTCCTTCTATAACACCCGTAGCATTAGGGTATTTTTGAGCAAAGGAGGGTTCTCTTAGAGGAGCCTCGTAATGAGGCAATAATCTAATTTTAAGGGGTATCTCTTCGGGGCGGCCTCCTAGTTCTACAGAAGTATACAACGATACAGGTTTAGAAATCTCTTGATACGTTGGATCCATCGAAGTCCAGTTTCCAAAGTCAATCTGATTGCCTCCTACTATTCCCGCATATTCAGCTTGTCTCTCTCCGAATCTTTGCGCAACCTGAGCAAGAGTACGTGCAGGCCCAAGAAAAGCAGGAGCAACAACTATATCTTTCTTAGTCCATTCTTTTTCGCCTACTTCTTGCCTGAGTTCTAAAATTGCAGTAAGAAGTCTATTGCAGTTATTTTCAATGTTTTCTAAAACTATTTCCCTTTCTTTCTTCTGTTCGCGAGCTCTTAATATTGCTCTTTCTTTCTCTCTTGTTTCTGCATCTTCGTCTTCAGACAATAGAAGTAAGGCCTCCATGCTTGTGCCTAGGGAGATAGCCAGAATAGCACTGTACAAAACCGTTACTATCATAGCTCTTCGAAATTCATCTGGTGTCTCAGAACCTGGCGGATTCTTTATGCCCACATACCCTTTGATTGCTTCTTCTATTCTATTTATAAACCCACGATACTTAACTCGAAGGGATTGAAGCGGACCTGTAGGAGTTTGAGAATCTTCTAATTTCACTGTTTTTTGTGCTGAAGGAGGAGCTGATGAAGATACTCCTCCTACTTCTTGAACTTGAAGAGGATAGGATTGGCTGTGTGTAGTGGTATGCGGATTTTCTGAAGTCATAATAAAAGATAAAAAATTAAGATGAATTTATATCACCATCCTAAGTCTTTGTCAACACAATTTTAACTTTCTCCTCATCCACCTCGATTTCATGCTCTAAATCCACCTTTTCCATCTTTGCATTTCCAAAACTCATCTTCTCCGCCAATACTTCCACCGCAATCTCTTTCTCAAACTTCTCAAATACTTTCAAAAGTTCAGCACTTGCCGAAATTCCCACTTCAATTCTATCCGCCACATCAAATCCCGCTTCTTTCCTGAGTTCCTGAATTTGCCGAATGAGTTCGCGGACGAGTCCTTCATTTTTCAGTTCTTCCGTTATTTTCGTATCGAGCGCGACCACAATTCCGTGTGAAGACGTGACATCGAGTCCTTCATTCGAAACATATTCCATCACATATTCGCCATCGGTCAGAATATGTCCATTTACTTCAATTCCACCATCGGGAAGTTCTTTGAAATTCCCTGATTTCGCTTCTTGAATCACGTGTTGCATATCTTTCCCAAGCTTTTTTCCGAGAATCGCCGCGTTCGGTTTTACAATTTTCTTCGCAATTTCTTCAACATTTTTAATCATTTTAATTTCTTTCACGTTGAGTTCGCTGAGAAGCACATCCTCATTGAGTTTGAGAATTTTATGAGGAATTCCATGCGGCAGAGAAACTTCCACGAGCTCTAGCGGTTGGCGAACTTTGATTTTTTTCTCCGCGCGAAGAGAAAGTCCGAGAGAAATAATGGTTTCCACTGTGTCAAATTCTTGCCTCAGTTCCGGATCATCCGGAAGATTTTCAAAATCTGGAAAATCCGAAAGATGCACACTCTCTTCTTTCGTCAGATTTTGATAAATATGCTCTGTCATGAATGGAGAAAATGGCGCGAGCGCTTGGCAAAACTTTGTGAGCACAATGTACAGCGTTTGAAATGCTTCTTCTTTATCTTTTTCCATTCCGGATTTCCAAAATCTTCTTCGAGAGCGCCTGATGTAACCATTGGTAAGTTTTTCCAAGAATTCGGAAACAGCTCGTGTAGCGTAGGAAATTTCATATTTTTCCATTTGTTCTGTGACGTTTCGAATTAGCTCTCTGAGTTCTGTTAGGATCCACCTATCTAATTTGTAGAGACAAGGCATTGCCTTGTCTCTACGTACGCCACCTGATTTCTTCTCAGGCTTCCATCCATCAATATTTGCATACGTCACGAAAAACGAATACGAGTTCCAGAGCGGAAGGAAAATACTTTTCAAATTTTCGAGAACTGCTTTTTCAGAAAATTTAAGATCATCAGCGCGAACAACGGGCGAATTCATAAGAGTAAATCGCACGGCATCAACGCCATATTTCTCAAACACTTCGTGCGGATCTGGATAATTCTTTTTTGATTTCGACATTTTTTGTCCATCTTCCGCGAGAACAATTCCATTCACGATAATATTTTTGAATGCGGGCTTGTCAAAAAGCGCCGTTGCAAGAACATGAAGTGTATAAAACCATCCGCGAGTTTGATCGAGCCCTTCTGCGATAAAATCCGCCGGATAGGTGCGATCAAAAAGTTCTTTATTTTCAAATGGATAATGCGCCTGTCCATACGGCATGGAACCGCTTTCAAACCAGCAATCGAGCACTTCTGGAATTCGTTTCATCACCGATGTGCATTTCTCGCAAGAAAGTTCAACGGCATCAATATATGGACGATGAAGATCAATTTCTCCCTGAAGATTCGTCGGGCGATTTTCAAATGAATATGCTGCAAAGTTTCCAAGTGGTGGAAGTTTCGCTTCAGTATCAAAAAGAGCATCAGGAGTTTCATTCGTGAAAAATTTTCTGATATTTCTCGCGGGATCTCCATGAGTGACAATAAGAATATTTTTCCCCGAATATTTTCTACTAATTTCTTTGAGAAAATCCGAGACACGTTCAAATACTTCCTTCTCGGCTTCGCCTTTATGGGGATTTCCAAAAAATCTTTCATGAGGCGAATGAAAAAGCGCTTTAAAATCTTTATGATTTTTTCCGCTCATTTTGCCCAAATTAATTTCTCTTAACCGTTCATCCACAATAATTTTATTTTTTGGATATCCAATATTTTCCGCAACAACTTCAGCAGTTTCCTTTGTTCGTAAAAATGGAGACGAAAAAATAGCAGTGATATTTTCATTTTTCATTTTTTCCGCATTTTTCCGAACTTCTGCTTTTCCTTTTTCCGTAAGATGGATTTCATGCGATCTGTCGGAATCAATAAATCCCTTCACGTTCTGTTCCGCTTCTCCATGCCTCATGACAAAAACTTTCGTATTTTTGAAACCCTTGTCTTGAAGTTCTTTAGCGCTTCCAATGCATTCTGTGTGTCCGCAAGAAGTGCATTTCCACACAGGAATGGAAGTTCCCCAATATCGATTTCGTGAAATCGCCCAATCTTTCGCATTCTCAAGCCAATTCGAAAATCGTTTCTGTCCAACGGCTTCAGGAACCCAATGAATTTGTCGATTCAGTTCGACCATGCGGTCTTTGATTTTTTCTACATGAACGAACCAAGTATTTATTCCGCGATACATAAGTGCAGAATCTGTTCTCCAGCAGTGCGGATAGCTGTGACGAATTTGTTCGCGTTTCACGAGAGCTCCGGATTCTTTGAGTTTTTGAAGAACCCAATCGTTCGCATTTTCTTTTTCTGAGCCAGCAACTTCTGGATCATATCGAAAATATTTTCCGGTGAGTTCAGCAATTTCTTTTTTCGCATCGGGATGTGTTTCCACCTTTGAAAAATCGAAATAACAATTTTCATCAAATGGATATACAAGTGCAATTCCAGCTTCTTCTAAAATAGGAACATCATCCATTCCTGTTGCGGCCATATGAACCACGCCTGTTCCTTCTGCATCTGAGATAAAATCAGCAGGAGCGATACGAAAGGCATTTTTATGACCTTTGAAAAATGGGAAAATTGGCAAATAGTCCTTTCCTACGAGTTTTTTCCCAGGAAATTTTTCGACAACTTCTGCCAGTCTGAGCCATCCTTTATCTTCTATATTTTGATTAAAAACAGTTTCTGAAAGAATAAAATTTTCATTTCCTCCAGGACGTTTCTTAATGGCATCTTCTCCAATATCATTGCTTGAAGATTTATAAATACTATTTTCATCCTCACCCTTAAATACTTCTAATTTCACTTTCACATACGTAAGATTCGGATTCACCGCAAGACTTAAGTTTAGTGGGAGCGTCCACGGCGTCGTTGTCCAAGCAAGCATGTAAGTTCCAGGCTCATCTTTGAGTTCAAATTTTATCGTGACCGCCGGATCATCAATATCTTTGTAATTCAGTCCCGCTTCAAAATTGGAAAGTGGAGAACCAAGTTTTGGAGAATACGCGACGACTTTTTCACCTTCATAAATCAAGCCCTTGTCCCAAAGAGACTTAAATACCCACCACACGGATTCCATAAAATTCGCGTCCATTGTTTTGTAGTCATTTCGAAAATCCACCCATCGTCCCATTCTCGTCACGGTTCTTTCCCAATCTTCTGTGCATCTCAAAACAATTCCTCTGCAGAGTTCATTGTATTTTCCCACTCCCATTTTTTCAATTTCCGGCTTTCCGCCAATATTATTTTCTTTTTCAATTTGGTATTCCACAGGAATTCCATGACAATCCCATCCAAATCGCCTTGGAATACGTTTTCCGCGCATGGTAAAAAACCTCGGAATGACATCTTTTATCGTTCCCGCGAGAATGTGTCCATAATGCGGAAGTCCGGTTGCAAACGGCGGACCATCGTAAAATACATACGAATTTTTCTCAGAACGGGATTCGATACTTTTTCTGAAAATATCATTTTTTTCCCAATATTCAACAATCTCTTGTTCTAATTTTGGGAAATTTTGCTTGGGATCCACAGAGTTAAAATACGGCATGAAAAAGTGCTGAGAAAGAAAGAAATTGGAGAGCAGTCAGCCGTCAGCAATCAGCGGTCAGAATCAAAATGAGCTGACAGCTTACCGCTGACTGCTTACTGCTGATTACATGGAATCTTGAATAAATCCGGTACAAGAAATTTCTACCATTGCGCCTTTTGGAAGGGCCGCAACACCAACAACTTCACGCGCTGGAGGCTGCGCTTGAAAAAAGCCTTCGTAAACTGTGTTGAATTCCGGATACGTATTGATATCCGTGAGGTATACCGTTGCTTTCGTCACACGATCGAGACGAGAACCCGCAGATTCTACAAGAGTTTTAATATTGTAGAGCGCATTTGTCGCTTGCTCTTTAAATGTCGTTCCGAGTGCACCGGTATTCATATCAATTCCGAGCTGACCGGAAATGTAAAACGTATTCTCAGCAGCAATTCCCTGAGAATATGGACCAATAGCGGCAGGAGCCATTTTGGTCTCGATAATTTGTTTGAGGGACATAGAAAGAAAATGAAAAATTAAAAATTTATGAGAAACAGAACATTGTCCTGACGATATGATTTTAACCTTTTTGTTTGTTCCACAAAAGATTAAATCCATTCACGTACGCTTCAAGAGAACCGACAATAACGTCAGGTGAAGCCGCTGTTCCTGTCGCTTCATTCCCATCTGCATCTTGTACCACAATATTTACTTGTACCGTTGTATCAATTCCGCCATTTCGAATCGTCACGTTGTAATCTTTTAAGTGTACTTTAAAACCAGTTTTTGGCTCAATTGCCTTTTTGAGTGCGCTGAGTGCGGCATCAACTGGACCACCTCCTTGATGAGAATTCGTAAATCTTTCTCCCTGAAACGTACATTCAATAGTCGCTTTTGCCTTTTCATGAAGAGAAGTTTCGATCTTAAAATTCTCGAGTATCAAAACTTTTTCTTCTGTTCCAAAATTCGCAATAAATTCATTCACAAAGAGTTGGAGTTCGGATTTTTTCATTTCATCACGTTTTTCAAAAAATCCCTTAAATTCCTTTTGAAATTTTTCAAAAAGTTCATTTTTTGGATCTAAATGAAAGAGTTCTTTCAAAACTTTTTTCAATTCTTCTTTCTCCGGATATTTTGGGAAAATAACATCCGCTCTGCCACGAGTTCCTCCCGAGGTAACATTTTGCATTCCAGATTTTAAGAATGCATCAACACTTTCTATATTGGGTTCCACAGTGATTGGTTCTGCATGCATAAGAACAGCGGATTTTGGATCTTTAAGTCCTGTTCCCGTTGCCACGCACACCACGATATCTTTCTCGGTGATCACTCCCTTTTCTTTCAGTTTTTCAAGTACTGCAATTGGAAGAGCTCCTGAAGGTTCTGTGAAAATGGAAGCGCATTCCGCCATTTCCTGCTGAGCTTCGAGCACGGTGTCGTCATCAATCGTTACGGCGGTTCCACCGCTTTCTCGAAGACATCTGAGCGCTTTAATATCATCTTGAGGTTCTCCAATTCCCACTGCAGAACAGACAGTTTTCGGCTTATCAACATATACATATCGATCTTTTCCTTGAAGAAATGCTGCAGCAATTGTCGAACAATTTTCTGGCTGCACTCCAATCATTCGCGGAGTTTTTTGCACAATTCCGAGATCAAAAAATTCTTTAAACCCTTTCCAAATTGCAGAAATATTTGTTCCACATCCCATGGGAACAATGACAATGTCGGGAACTTTCCACGAAAGCTGTTCAATGATTTCATATCCAATGGATTTGTGACCAGTTCCGCGAAAAGCATAATCTCCTGCAAGATAATAGCCATATTTCTTCGCCATTTTCTCGGAAAGATGGACGCAATCCGCATATGTTCCGCGAATTTGAATGATCGTTCCGCCATATGCGAGACTTTGAGAAAGTTTTCCAATGGGAGTTCCTTCGGGAATAAGAACATAACATGGAATTCCTGCTTTTCCTGCGTATGCTGAAACGCTCGCCGCCATATTTCCAGTAGAAGCGACCACAATTGCTTTTGCATTGAGTTCCAGGGCTTTTGTAATTTCCACAAGTGATCCGCGATCTTTAAAAACTCCGGTGGGATTTCCGCCTTCATTTTTGATGTAGAGTTTTGGAAGACCGCGTTTTTCTCCCATTTTTTTCGCGTGATAGAGCGGAGTATTTCCTTCCTGGAGTGACACAATTTTTTTTCGATCTTTAATTGGGTAGAAATCGAGATATTTCATCGCCGAAGGCGGCGCATTTTTGAGCACGTATTCATTCAAATTTGTTTGAATATGATCGTAGTCAAAAATCACCTCAAGCGCGCTGTTGCAATCAAGACACTTTGTGGAAGTCTCTTCTTCTTTCCAATTTTTTCCGCAGGAAACGCAGGTGATCGTGTAGAAGGCGGGATTCATGAGGAAATGTAAAATGCAAAAGGTAAAATGTAAAAAGAAATTCTAAGGCAAAATGTTTAAAAATTAAGATTTTTTTAGAAATTAGAAATTAAACATTAAAAATTATTTTTATATTTTACCTTTAAAATTTTACATTTCACGAAAAAAATACTCACGAGAAATACATCTCGCGAGGGCTCATCATCCCGCATTGCGGGATATTGAACGGTACCACCTCGCTCCCCAATTTTCATCGAGGAACTTAATTGTGCTTTTTTTAACGGACTTCCCGACAAGTCGGGACTTCTCCGGAGGATTCTACTTTCTCGATTTGCAGTCGAGAGTTCTTTTCTCAGCGTGTCTGATTCTACAGAATCATGAGTTGATTGCTCACGTGGGACGCTTTTGTAATTTTTTGAAAGAGCCGAGTAAGATTATCGCAAAAAGAGGAAGGGGAATGCAAGAGGATTGTTTACCATTGTTTACACTCCATTTTACATTACCAAAAATCCTGACTTCTCAAGCACTTCTGTAATAAAACATATCGCTTTTCCCCCACTCTCTTTATCAAACGTTTCATTTTTTCCATGAGTAAGTCTTGGTGGAATGGCATTACGCTGTGACCGAGACCCCGGTCCCATCACAATTGGCAAGAAATTTGGAAGAAGATTTTTTGGAAGACTATTCAAAATTGTCGAAGCATCAGAGCCGCCAATGTTGTGCGTATATTCTATTTTTATTTCGGATGTTTTTTCACATTCATGGAAAACTTTGGAAATTCTGTCATCTCTAAATTTTCCTGTTCCATCAAATCCTTCCGATCGAGAAAGGTTTTTCACTTCCTCATACCGAATTCCTTGAAGTTCATGAAGCGTTTCTTCGAGCGTATCGAAATTTCTCTTTCCAATCATGAGAACATGTTTCTCTGGAGCATTTCCTTTTTGCACAAAAATTTTTGAAGGGACAATTGCCATATTTTCTTTTTTTCCTGCGTGGAGAATACTCGTTTCTTCGGCATCAAGAAGAACCTTTGTGAGTTTATTTTCTGCTCTTTCCACACTGCACACATGTCCACCTTTTTGCTCAATAATTTCCGCATTTTCTTTCTCATGCTCCTTTTCTGGAAAAATGGCAATTGGATTCCATTTTGTGAGTTTTCGAAGATGTTTTTGGAGCTCAAAAATTGTCCCCGTAATTCGAATCACAAAATTTCCCCGTTCTGCCGCGTATGCGCAGAGAACTGGAGGATTCTCCACTCGCACGTTATTTTCTAGCACCAGAAGGTAGGTCATCTTTTCGCTTACGGGAAGACCGCTTCCCATGTTTTTCGCAAGACAAGTTGCTGTTTTTTCTCCTGGACCTTCTTCTTTGAACGTAATTGTAAAAACTGTGTTTTTCAGATGAATGAGTTTTTCTTTCACCAAAAAACTGAGAAAAAGTTCACACGCAACGCCCGCCTTACAATCTGAAACGCCTCGTCCCACTATTTCATGTTCATTTTCATATGCTTGAAACGGATGAAATGGAGCATCCCATTCAGCTTCCTCTGCACCTACAGTATCGATATGAGCATTCAGATACAAAATATCCTGAGCAAGATCTATTTCTTTTGGTCGAGCAATACAATTCTGCTTTTCGTCAAAATATATTTCATATTCTGCTAAGTTCTCTTCGAATATTTTTTTTGCGTATTCGATTGTTTTTTTCGCGTCCTCCGGATTTTCAAAAACAGATCGGCGATTCACCAATTCTTTCAAATAGGAGAGATAGATTTGGGAGTATTCCGAAATGATTGATGCCATCTTTATTCTAGGAAAGTGAAACTTTTCATGACCTCATCATTGACTCCATTTATTTCTTTCACGTACCAAAATTCCATTGCGTACATTTTTCCATTTTTGTATGTTCTCACAACTGTTTTTGGAGGAACAGCACAATCATCTCCTTTGCAATTTTCGTCAACAATGACATATACCTTTGCTGGAAATCCTCCAAGTATTGTGTCTCCACTGGACTCTACTCCTTCATATTGTTCACTTTCCGGTTCTTCGCTCACTTTTACGAAAAAATATTCCTTCGCACTTTTTTTAAACTTCACATTTGTCTCAAGATCTTTGTCAATAATTGCTTTTCGATATGCCAATGGTATTTCCAGCGAATACTTTTGGAATGAATTTGTGTAAACATCTTTTCCTGAAACTTCATCTTTTGTTACTGACTTTTTTTCCGGAATATTCGAACTCGGGGAAGGAGAAGAACATGCGCCGAGAAAAAGTGTTCCGGAAAGAAGAAGAAAGAGGAATCGTTTCATAGGAATTGGAGTAAAATCATGTGTGGTCGGAGTGTATCAAAAACTTTTCGGTGCGTCGAGAAGCGCTACCGTTTCGATGTGCGGAGTGTGTGGAAACATATCAACGGGCTGCACTTTTTTGAGTTTCCAGCCGGCAGTTCTGAGTTCCCTCAAATCTCTTGCAAGAGTTGCGGGATTACACGAAATAAAAATCATTTTTTTTGAAGGGATTTTTTTGAGGATTTCCATTGCTTTTGGATGCATTCCAGCCCTTGGTGGATCGACAAAAACCACATCAAATTTTGGGTATTTCTCGAGGACATCGGGAAGAATTTGTTCTGCTTTTCCGCAGAAATATTCTGCACTTTTCAGCCCATTTTTTTTTGCATTTTTTTCTGCATCAGAAATAGCATTTTGATCGAACTCAATTCCTACAATTTTTTTGACATTTTTTGCAAGAAAAAGCCCGATAGCTCCTGTCCCGCAAAAAAGATCTAAAATCGTTTCTTTTCCGCTGAGGCAAGCGAAATCTCTAGCTTTTCCGAAGAGCTTTTCTGCGCCGCGCGTATTTGTTTGAAAAAATGCAAATGGCGAAATCATAAACTCTGTTTGTTCCAGTTTTTCGAAGAGAATATCGGTTCCCCAAATAATTTCATATTCTGGATTTCCCCGAAGTGCATCTCCTTTTTCTCCATTTTGAGTCACGAGAACCCCTGAAATTTTTGGCATTTTTTTTATGCATACTTCTGCTATTTCCTTCCAAAACGAATTCGATTTTTTCTCCGAAACGATAAAGTTCATAAGAATATTTCCGGTCGCTTTTGATTCCCTGAGGATAAGACTCCGCCAAAAACCGCGGCTTATTTTTGGATTCCATATCGGAAGTCCAGAGGTTTGCATAATTTCTTCCGCAAGTTTTCGGACGGAATTTACATTTTCTGAAACAAGAAAGCAGTCATTCATCGACTTCACGAGTGCCCATTTCCCTTCGGGATGAAATCCAAGTGTCGGATTCTCGTCAAAATATACGCGTTCTCCATATTCATTCACTTCTACACGCATCACTTCATATCCAAAAGAAAACTCGACCTTGTTTCGGTAGCGAATAATTTCAGGAGAGGGGAGAATTTTAAGCTGTTCATACTCCTCAGGAGCAATTCCCCCAAGATGCTGAAGAGTTTCAAATACCTGAGACTCTTTTATTTTGAGCTGATCTTCATATTTCACCGTCTGAAAAGGACATCCCGGCATTTTTTCAAATTCAGGCTCTATTTCAATCGGAGATCTCTTCAGCACTTCAATCACCTTTGCCTCCGCATAATTTTTTTTCTTGTGAGTAATCTGAAATCGAACGAGTTGACCAGGAAGGGCGTTTTGCACAAACACCACAAAATTCTCAAGATGAAGCACTCCCTTGCCTCCATAAGCAAGTTTTTCGATTGTGCCTTCGGAGAGTTTTCCCACAGAAAATTCAGGCATGACAGAGGAGAGAGGAAATCACTCTGTCAGTATTGCAATATTTTCGGAGTATTAAAATGGCAAATCTTCAGGCTTGATTTCACTCTCGTAGTTAATTTCCGGAACCTCTGCTGCCTCAGTGGCTTCTTTTTTGTTCGTCAGTTTTCCTTTCGCCGTCTTTGCCGGAAGATCCTTGCTCGCTTCTGTTTTTTCACCTCGAGGAGATGCGAGATCTTCTGCTGGATGACCGAGAGAAAGCGCTTCATGTGCCACAATTTCGGTAGTATATCTCTTCTCTCCCTCAGGGGTTTCCCACGATCTTGTAGAAACTGGTCCCGAAATGTACACACGACTTCCCTTTTTCATAATTTTTTCCGCATCTTCGGCGAGCCTGCCCCAAAGAACTACATTGTGAAATTCAACTTCCTCTTTCTTTTCTCCAGAATCGCGATCTTTCCAATTTCGATTCGTCGCAACACCAAAATTTACGACACTTCGATCTCCCGGAGTTTTTCGAAGTTCTAAGTCTTTTGTGACATTTCCAATAATTTCTGCTCGATTAAGTCCTCCAGAAACAAGAGAAGCTTCTCCAATGGGAGAAAGCGGGACGCGTGGGTCAAGGAGAACTATTCCACCAAATGAGTCAGCAATGACTTTAGTTTTCCACCTCTGTTTTCCCTGATCATCTTCCCATGAATCAGTTTTGAGTCTTCCAGAAATGTAAATTTGGGATCCTCTTCTGGAATATTCTCCAACAAATTTTGCCGGCTGTCCCCACACGGTCACCGTATGGAATGAGGTCGATATTCCTTCAGAACCATCATCTTTTGTGAATCTCGATTTTACTTGAATATTGAGATCGGTAACAGCCATGCCGCTCGAAAGTTCACGAACGTCAACATCTTCAGTGAGATAGCCGATAAGTTGCACGCGGTTTACGTCAGACATTTGAAAAAAATAAAATTTAAAAATCGTGATGGATTTTTTCACGTCCCCGAGGAAAACGCAAAATAAAACCCTTGAGAAAAATCCGAGATACCATCTTTCCCCAGTCCTTTCCAATGGAATTCGCATACTCGAAAGTGTTGTCGAGGTCCGTCAACAGAAAAAATTTTCATGAAAGACCAACACCAAATACAGAGTCATTCCGCATCATGTTTTTTGTTCAGTATCCACTGCTGCCCGAGGGTAATGAGCGTGGAAATTCCCCAGTACATGCCAATACCAGAGGGAAACGTCAGGGTAAAGTAGAAGATCATGACCGGAAGAAAATATATCATCATTTTATTCATCATTTGCATTTGATCTGCCATCCCGCCAGAGTCTTCCTTTTTCGGGGTTTCTTTTTGCTTTTTTTCATTTTTCTTGAACGTAAGCCTCATCGTAAGAAATTGAAGAATGGCAACAACAAATGGGAGCCAAATGAGGCGCATATCTTCATTGGGCTTTTTCGAGAGATCAAAAATCCAAAGAAAGACATTGCTAATACCAGAAAAATCAAAATTTTTGAAAATAGGATAGAGGAGATATCGATCATGTGGGAGAAGCCCATCACGAATAACATAAAAAAGCGCGATCAAAACGGGAAATTGAATAAAAATAGGCGTCATTGCGGCGAGTGGATTCACTCCTGATTTTTTCCAGAGAGCCATCGTTTCCTGCGCCAATTTTTGCTGATCGTCTTTGTATTTTATCTTCAAATGTTCGAGTTCCGGCTGAATTTTTTGCATCTTCTTTTGCGATTCGAGTGATTTTTGATTGAGTCCCCACAAGAGCATTTTTATGAGCACAGTAATGAGAATGATCGCGAGCCCTAGACTGCGCCATCCCACCATGAGGAATACGATGAAGATATTGTAGATCACTTTATATACCGCTCGGAAAAGCGTTCGGAGAATTCCAGGTTCAAAGACATTAAATTCGGTAACAAATTCATGTTCGGAGTCAGGACGGATGAGAACTCGATATTTTCCAATGGGAAAAAACATTTCTTCATTGAATTCTGAAAATGAGAAAGAAGCTTGCGAATGAGGATCAATTTTCGTGGGCGTATTCACGGCAGTTGGATTTTTCGGCGTAACACTTTCCCATTTTCCATTTTCATATCTTTCAAAAATCAAATATTCCGGCGGGGAATATTTTTCACCAAGTACGAGTGGAACCTCGGTATTGTTCTGAACAGTTCCCTTCACTAAATTTCCCTGAGCAACCTCAGTTTTTTCCATGGTCAGAACCACATCTCCTGCTGTCTCGGGAGTTTTTTTGTTCGGGTTTGGGAACAAAAGTGAGAGAGCAAAGTATGCCACAAAAAAGATGAGCGCCATTCGAAGAAACCGTTGCATCATGAAATGTGATGGAGAGAGAGAGCTCGTGAAGAGTAGCAGAGAAGGGGGAAATTTTAAATGTTAAATTTTAGATTTTAAATTTTGATAATGTGCCTCCCATTTCTCTTGAATTTCATTTCTGAGATCAGGATTATGAAGTTTTTGAATATCATTCTCAAAAATCATGTCAGGAGCGTATTCTGGAGAATTGGGATTTCGGAATTTTTTGGATTTTAGAAGGAGAATCGCTCGGAAAATTTGTTCGAAAAAATTTGGCTGAAAAAATTCAAGAATTTTTTGGAGAATACTTTCCTTTTCGGAATTTTCATCCCAGTGAATTATCTTCATGTCTGGCTGAGGGATGCCATATTCTTTGGAAATCCAACTTTTATTTTCTTCCCAAAATTTTTCAAAATACGGTTTTCCCCAAAATGGCTGAAGGGTGAAAATCCAAAACGGAAGGTAGATGTCATGAGGTTTTTTCAATTTTTCAAAACTTCCAAACTCTTCATCAATATAAAACGAGAGACAGAATTTCCCCGAAGTGTCAGTTCTTTTTGCTCTGAGCCCGATGATGTGAAAAAAGAAAGTACTCCAAAATCTCGCCGTCCAAATTCGTCCTTTTTTGGTAATGAGAAAAAAATCAATATCGCTGTCCTTTGAAACCGGTCCCATGGCTCCGGTATTGCACAGAGAAACACATCTCAAAAATGGAAAATGCCGTAATATTTTCGCAAATTTCCGTGCTTTTTTTTGAATTACTTCGGAGAAAATTTCTGCTTCTGCACGTCTTTTTTTGAGGAGTTCTGTGTCGGAAATGGTGGAATAATATTTTCCTTCGAGAGCGACAAAATGTTGGTTCAAAATTTCTTGAGCCACATTTTCGCCAAGAAACAGTTCAATTTCCTCTTTCTGAAGAGGATATTCCCAGATTGCAAAAAACGCCAAAAGAGAATTAATTTTTTTGAGAAGTGGTATCACTTCCGAGATTTTCGAGAAAATATCGGAAAAAGTCAAAAATTGCCAAAATAAGTAAAAAAATGTATAATATATCAAAAATACAAATAATATTGTCCTCCTCGTATTCACAAATACACACACACATTTCGGGTATTTCTCCTCTTTTTCGGCATTATCCTGCTTGTTTTTGGGATAGTCCTTCTCATTCTCCAAGAATTCCCAGGGCATATTTTTGAAACTTCCATTATTTCGCAGCATGACCAAACAAAAATGCGGACGGAACTCAGATCAGCCCTTCATGGAGCGCCTTCATCTCCAGAGGAAGACACGAAGAAGATTCCTGTTCAGAAATTCCATATTGATCCGCCAGAAGTGCACAAAAACACTCTTATTTTTGGAGGAGACGTCATGCTCTCGAGATATGTGGACGTGCTCATGGAGAAAAATAATGATTACACCGCTCCATTCCAAGATATTGCCGAGTATCTCTCCTCAGCAGATATCACATTTGTAAATCTCGAATCTCCATTTGATAGAGCTCCACAACACTTTTCAGGAGGCATGGTTTTTGGCGCTGATGTAAAGTCCATTGAAGGTCTTCTTTTTGCCGGAATTGATATCGTTTCTCTCGCCAATAACCACATAGGCGATGCGGGAAAAGAAGGAGTTTTATATACGATGGATATGCTCAAAGAAAATGATATTCGATTTGTTGGAGCGGGAGAAAATTCGGAATCCTCTTTAGAGCCGACGTTTCTCGTGGCGAACGATGTTGTTTTTGGCTTCCTCGCATATTCTGATATTTCACCATACTACGCCGCTACAGAGGAAAAACCGGGGTATGCGATGATTCCTGACGCAGATCTTTTGCGAGAACGGATTCAAAGGACAAAAGAGATTGCTGATGTGGTGATTGTTTCTGTTCATACGGGATCAGAATATATTTCACGTCCACATAAGGATTTTGTAGAATTTGCCCATAATGCCATTGATGCTGGCGCATCGCTCGTTATTGGTCATCATCCGCATGTTATTCAGCCAGTGGAGGAATATAACGGTGGCATAGTTTTTTATTCCCTCGGGAATCTCGTATTTGACCAACTTCTCTCGGAAACGAAAAAAGGAATTCTCGCGGAAGTGAGATTTGAAGACGCAAAAATTACAGGATATGAAATCAAACCGATTGTGATAGAAAAACTCTGGAAGCCAAGGTTTGCGGATGACGAAGAGAGAGATGAAATCCTCAAAAAAACCACGTGGTGAAATTTGATAAATATCGGTATTTCCTGTATAATTGTGTGATGGTTACGATCAAAAACAATGCTCCAATACAAAATTCCAGCGGATGTTCAGATTGAGGACAAAATTATTGGTCCTCTCACACTGAAGCAACTTCTCATTCTCGCGGCAGGCGGCGGAATTTCATATACTATTTTTTTGATACTTTCGGATTCATATTTTCTCGGAATTATCGACTATGTATTTATTTGTATTCCATTTTTTCTTTCGCTCGCCTTTGCCTTTTTGAGGATAAATGATGTGAGTTTTTTGAAATGGGCACTTCTTCTTTACGAATACAATCATAATGCTCGGAGAAGGTGGTGGGATAAATCCGTTACGACAAAGCTCCATTACACATTTGTAACAGCGAAAGTCGGAAATGATCAAAAAGCAAAAGATCAGGAAAAATCTGCGAAATCTGAGGAAGAACAAAAACAGGCAAAAATACAGGACAAAACTTCGCTCGAAAAGCTCACAATGATTTTGGATCACCAATCGGCTTTTTCGGATGAAGAAAAAAATCTCCCCGGTGATCATAATGATGACACAGGGCTTCATCTTTCAGCGCTGGAGAAAGAGAGACACGAAGTACGTCTTTCTCATGCCATTGCAGCATCTCAACTCAAACACGCATAATTATTTTTCCTTTTCTTATGAATGATACGAGTGTACGAAATAAAAAAAATACGGGAACAATGCATAGTTCCGCACTGTATCTTCCCATTGCGGAAATAAAAGATGGAGTCGTGGTGCTTAAAAATGGTGGCGTGAGAGCTGTGCTCCAAACCTCAAGTGTGAATTTTAATCTCAAGTCTGAAGCAGAGCAGAATTCACTTATTTATGCGTATCAGGGATTTTTGAATACATTGGAATTTCCGATTCAGGTGCTCGTGAGATCACGAAAACTCGACATTGATCACTATCTCGATAAGCTCAAGGATATCGCGACGAAACAGCAAAATCATCTCCTGCAAAAGCAGACGCTCGAATATCACGATTACATTAAAAAGCTCGTGGAATACGCGGATATTATGGAAAAAAAGTTTTTTGTGATTGTTCCGTATGATCCATTCCGTTCGCAGAATAAGGGGATTATTCGAAAATTTTTGGACTATATTTCTCCAGAAGATTCTTTTCCAAAAATCAGGGAGCGTCATCGGGAATTTGAAAATCAGAAAAAAGGTCTGATACAGAGAGTAAATGTGGTGAAAGTAGGACTCGAAAATTGCAATCTTCAGGTGGAACAACTGAGCACGCAGCAACTTGTTGAGCTTTTCTACCAGATTTATAATCCAGAACTTTCGCGAAATCAAAAAATTTCGGAAGTGGAAAATTATGATATTTTGCCGAATTAAAGGGATTTTTTAGAATGTTGATCAAAAAAAGTGATCGATGCTGCTTGACAAAATCAAAAAAACGAGGAAAATGAATAAAATTTATATTTTTTTATGCCAAATCAAAGTCATTTACTAGAAGGACTGAGGAGATTGGAGCAAAATGCGGCAGGAGTCGGAGAGAGTCAAGGCGGCGGGTGGTGGGAATGGGGGAAAGAACTTCTTAGCGGAGGTGGAGGAACACTCTCTGACACATGTAGGGGAGACGTGGAAGCTCTCTTTGAGAATGGATCTGATCCTCTAAATCGTTTATCAGAAGGAGTAAGAGCGCGAGTGCAGCGGAGATTAAGTCGTGAGTTAGAATTGAAGAACGTTAAAGAAAGCTATGGTATTGATATGAAATAAAGGCTACTTCATTAGCGACATGAAGAGGCTTCTGTTACGGGATACGGGAGAGCCAGTTTTTGCAACGTTCATTTCTCCTAAAATCGTCACCAAATACATTCCCCACACCGGAATAAGATAATTTGCTCCTTCCCATTTTGCAAAATCAAAACCAACATTTCGAAGTTCGCCAAAAGAAATTAAGAAAAGTGGTAGAAAAAGGAGAAGAAGCGGGAGAATATTTTTGTAAGCAAATTGGATTTTCGGATGTGTGTACAAATACAGAGAAAGAGCTCCAATACCAATTTCCAAAATTCCGCCAAGCGCCATAAGATCATATCCAACACTTCTTTCGCCTCTCGAGAAAAGATGGAGCGGATCATAATTTGATGACAATTCAAAAAATATGAAATGGAAAAGAAGCGCGGTAATGAGAGAAGTAACGAAGAAAAGAAATGCACGCTTTGTGAACGGAATTATCAGAGCAAAAATACATGGAAGAATAAGAAAGAGAATTCGAGATGTTGAGATAATTCCGACAAATATCGCAATGAATAGAAGCGTAAGAATTCGCGTTTCTTTCGTAATATTTTTCGTCATAAGAAAAAAAATCCCGATCGCGAAAGATATGGAAACAAGATCATGACCAACGCCAGTCAACGTCCAAAATATCGTGCTCATCGAGAGAGTTATTAGCACAAACACAACAGGAAAATGATGATGAGACTTTTTCCAAATCATCCATAAAAAAATTCCCAGCCAAATGGGAGTGATGAGAAAATAGAGTCCGGAAAGAGAGAGAGGGGAGTTTAAGAGAATCCATCCGGGACCTGGAGAAATTGGCGCGCCATCATACAAAGTGGCGTTATACATTCCCGCACCATCAAAAAAAGATTGTGCAGAAAGAATCATTGCATCATCTGCCGTGGAATCTCTCCTAAAAGATTTGAGTGAATTGCTCCAATCGAGAACTTGAAATGTAAATGCGGACATTATGAGGAGATATACAATTCCGCAAAGAAAAATTATTTTGGAAGGGACTTTTTCGATGAATGTGATAACGACATTTCGAAAGAGCACATAAAATACAACTCCTCCAGAGATAAGGTACAAAAAGGCAAAAAGCTCAGGAAAAGGAAACCAGTGGTACACGTTTCTAAAACTCGGAACAATAAAAATGACGAGAAATAGACACAGAGAGATGAAGAATTTTTTCTGGTTCATGTTTTGCTTTTCAAAAACTCCTTCCATCCTTCATCTTTGAGCGCTTCTGCAATCAAAAAAATGTCCTTGTCTCCGCGTCCACTCTGATTCACGATAATAATTTCATCTGATTTCATCATTGGCGCACGTTTTATGGCTTCCACCCAGGCATGTGCACTTTCAAGCGCCGGAATCATTCCTTCTTCCCTCATCACGAGTTTCAGCGTTTCCAGAACTTCTTCATCACACGCAAATGTATATTCCACACGTTTGAGATCGTGGAGATATGCGTGTTCTGGACCAATTCCTGCATAATCAAGCCCCGCAGAAATCGAATGCGTTGGAGCGATTTGTCCATCGTCATCTTGAAGGAAAATGCTTTTGTATCCTTGAACGACAGCAACACGAGCATTTTTTCCAGCAAATCTCGCGGCATGTTCATTTCCCTGAATTCCTTTTCCTCCAGCTTCAACTCCGATGAGCTTCACGGATTTTTCTTCAAGAAAATCAGTGAAAATTCCAATGGAATTTGATCCACCTCCAACGCAGGCAATGATCATTTCTGGCAACTTTCCTTCCATTTCTAAAATTTGCTGTTTTGCTTCCCGTCCAATAATTCGCTGAAATTCACGCACCATTTCGGGAAATGGATACGGACCAAGCGCTGATCCAATAATATAGTGCGTACTCTGAACATTGGTAATCCAATCTCGAAGTGCCTCATTCGTCGCATCTTTGAGCGTTTTTGTTCCGGTAAGCACTGGAACAACTTCTGTCCCGAGCCGTTCCATCCAAAACACGTTTGGTCTCTGCCTTGCGACGTCAATTTCTCCCATGTACACGGTGCAGTCGAATCCAAATCGTGCTGAAACCGTTGCAACGGCAAGGCCATTTTGCCCGGCTCCGGTTTCGGTAATGACCCGCTTCTTTCCCATTCGTTTTACGAGAAGAGCTTGTCCAAGAGCATTATTAATTTTATGTGCTCCTGTGTGATTCAAATCCTCACGCTTTACGTAAATTTTTGCGCCACCAAGTTTTTTGGTGATATTCTCCGCAAAATACAGTGGAGAAGGTCTTCCCACATATGTTTTTGCATAATAATCAAACTCCTTCCAAAATTTTGGATCGGTTTTTACTTCATTCCATACTTTTTCCGTTTCTGTAAGAGCAGGAAGCAGAACTTCTGGAGCGAATCGTCCGCCGTACTCACCAAAATGGCCGCTATGATGTTCTGATAATTTATTCATCATTTCCAAGTAATCCTGCCATTTTCAAAATTGATCGAGCAGTTCCAATAGGAAGATCTTTTTTATGGCAGGGGACAACTACGCGTTGAAGAGTTTTTGCATTATAAAAAACTTTATGGCTTCCTTTCTGTCGATCCTCCATAAATCCATTTATTTTTAAAATTCTGATAATTTCCTCCGGTGTATACACGGGGAATTTAGACATGATCGTAATTTACGGATGTATAAAAAGATTCAGTATCGTCATGAATCTTTTCCGAATGTTTCTCAACACTTTCGAGGTACACATGAATTGCTTCTTTTATGAGTTCCTTCCCATCTTCAATAGATTCTGCCCAAGTAAGACATCCGGGAAGGCTTGGAACGAGAACAGTATATCCGCCCTCAGGTTCTGGTCGAAAAAGTAAATGAAAAGTGTACATAATAATGAAAATAAACAGAATCTTCTGAGAGCATCATATCAAAAATTCTCTTCATCATTCAATCCTTCTTTCCCATCTTTTCCCACACTCCAATTTGCGTATTCACAAAAAGTTCATTCAGAACAGGAAGTTTTCCGAGTTTATTCAATGGAAATCTCCTGAGTGTTCGAAATTCTTCATACACCACTCGAAATAAATCATTTTCTAGGAATTTTTTTCGAATATTCATAAATTTCCTTCTCGTGATTCCATTCAGATAGGTAAACGCCTCTTTTCCGTTCGAATTTTTTCCAATCCGAAATCCGATACGATCTTTTGCGTCAGGATATTTTGTTACTGCTGTTTTATAGAGTTCAACACGAAATGATTCGGTAGTGATGAGATGAAGCCATGGAATCGGAATCACATCCCATATATGATGTCCAAAAAAATGATAATATGGTTCAAAATTAAAGAGAAGGAGCCCGCCACACTTTAAAACTCGGTGACATTCGTGGAACAGATTTTCTGTATTTGGAATATGTTCAAGCGCGTCGTGAAGAACAATGTAATCAACACTTTCGGTATCGAGTTTTGTATCAAGTGCATCTCCCACTCGAAAATCACAAAATTCTTCTACGGAGTGTTCTTTTGCGCAAGTTTTCGCTTGTTCAATAAAATGTGGAGAAATATCGATCCCGATAATTTTTGCGCCATATTTTTCCGCAAACCAAACTCCTTTTCCTCCCGCTCCACACGCGAGATCAAGAACTGTCTTTCCTCGGAGGGAATGAAAATCAATTGCATTTTTGTAATACTTCCAAATCTCCTCTGCTCCTTTATATTCAAAATCAGAGTAATTAAGCCTCATAATCCCATTTTTCGCTGTGTTAAAAGGATGAGGAGGCTGCGGAAATTTTTTCCCAAGCCAAAGAAAGAGCGAAATAAGAGGATTTTTCATTCAGAAAATATGGAAGGGGAAATATGTGGTGCCGAGGGCGGGAATTGAACCCGCATGAGATATTCTCTCAAAGGATTTTAAGTCCTTCGCGTCTACCATTTCGCCACCTCGGCGTGCAAAAATATTCATCAGAGGTCCCGCACCACTCACTCCGTTCGTGTGCGGGACATTGGATCTTCGGACTCATTTCCTCATCCGCTTCGCGGATTTGTCATTCGTCTCGAATTCACCAATGGAGGCGACGGGCGGATTCGAACCGCCGCGTAAGAGCTTTGCAGGCTCCTGCCTTACCACTTGGCCACGTCGCCATGATGATGAAAAGATCAACTCGCTTCTCTAAACGCAAAACTCTTTACGATACTTTTTATGAATTCTTTTTGATTCGCCTCAGCATCAAGAGGAGTTACCGCGCTGACAACATATCCCATATCATTCTTTGCAACAAAAAGATGGAACCATTCTCGTACATCTCCTGAAAGAGATTCTTTTCCCCGAAACTGCAAAAATATTGCTTTGTTTCCCTGAATATCAATATCTTCTTCGCTCACAGATTCATAGTTTACAATTTCCTGTTCTGTTTTTTGTACAGCAGCCTTTGCGTACTGAATTGAAGAAGTATTTTCCGGCAATTTCTCTTTCCCCACGCCCACAAGTGCAAAATTAAGTTGAGCTCCCCACGGTTCTACTGACCTCATGAGCAAAATGACATCTGAAGGGATAGCGTCTGGACGGTCTGTTCTGTCAATGAGCTCCCAAGAGGGTGGTTTTTTTAGAGAAATACCCTGAAGTGAAATCGATTCGAGTTCTGTATCACCAGGAATTTGATATTCTGGAGATCCACCACCACATCCCGCAAATATGAGCAAAGCACCGAGAAGAGAAGCAGAAAGGAATGGCTTCATATGAATGCAAAAAGCGCACTGGATTCTTGCAGATTTTCCGCTCGAGAGCAAGGGGAAGTCAGTAGTCTAGTTGTCAGGAACCAGTTATCAGTTTCATTGCATCAGTTCACAAAAAGATGGTACGACAACATCGGCTTCATGAAAATCTCGGTGTATTCCACGATCAATTGCAACAACAGTCATTCCTGCATTTTTTCCCGACAAAATTCCCGTGGCAGAATCTTCAAAAATAAGACATTTTTTGGCAGAAACTTGGAGTATTTCAGCTGCTTTGAGATATAAATCTCCTTCTGGTTTTCCCCTGAGCGGAGGCTCATAGTTCACAATTACATCAAAATATTGTCGTAGGGGAAGAGCTTGCAGAGTAAGATCAAGTTCCCAACCGACACAGTTCGTTACCAGAGCTCGTGGAATAGAAAAGTATGCAGTAATAAACTGAATTGCATCTTCATGAAACGAAATAGGACGTGGAGTTTTCGTCATGAGTATTCTATTTTTTCCAAAAATTTTTCGATAAGTTCTTCGCTCACACCTTTCAAAGTTGTTCTCAAAAAGTTTTTAAGTGGCGCACCGGGAGGAATAAAAAGATTCTCATATCCGAGTTCTTCCCCGGTTTTTTTTACGCATTCAACAAAGTGTCGATCACTTCCGTCAACAAATGTTCCATCGAGATCGAAGAGAAACGCATCAAATTTTTTGAGATCAATTTTTGGCACGAAATTCAAAAAAATGTGTGGAGATTGTATCAAATTATTGCCAATCCCTTAAATTTTCGAGACAATTCCCCTGATTTTTCCAGAACAAAAATGTCCGAGCGTGATGATATCTTTCACTTTTGCATGGAACTTCTGAATGTTCATGAAGTTGATGATGCGTGGTGTGAAAATGGACTTCAAGTAGAAGGGGCAGAAAATGTAAAAAAAATAGCGCTGGGAGTTTCCGCGAGTGCAAAATTTCTGCAAGATGCGTCAGATTGGGGAGCGGAAATGTGCATCGTTCATCATGGACTTTTTTGGGGAAAAGGTGAAACGAAAATTGTCGGAATTCTCAAAAAACGACTTCAGATTCTTCTTTCCAAAAATATTTCTCTTCTCAATTTTCATATTCCGCTCGATGCTCATGCGGAAGTGGGAAATAATGCAGGACTTATTGAAGTGCTTCATCTCAAGAACCAAAAACCAGTGAATTGCGGATTTATCGCAGAACTGGAAAAACCAATGTCATTTGGCGCATTTGTTGATCTGGTGGAAGAAAAAATAGGAAAAGTGCTTCTTGCGGAGCATTTTTCTGGCGTTCCCGTGAAAAAAGTAGGAGTAATTTCAGGCGGAGCTGCGGATTTTGCAATCGAAGTCAAAGCTGAAGGAGCCGACACTTTTCTTTTTGGTGAAATGAATGAGCACCATTATCACGATCTTAAGGAAATGGAACTCAGTTTCGTTGCCGCTGGACATTATGCGACGGAAAAACTTGGCGTTCAGCGACTGGGAAAGAGAATCGCAGAGCATTTTTCTGATGTAGAAGTGAAATTTTTTGAAGAAAACTGCCCAATTTAATTGAAAATTTTGAATGTAAAATTTTAAAATAAATTCTAATTTATAAATTTTAAACATTACAATTTGAGATTTATTTTTACATTTTAAATTTTACATTCAAAATTTAATATGCCTTCTTCTTTCTTCGAACTCACACTTCCGAAATTTTCAGAACAAAATGGAACACTTGTCCCGACAGAATTCGATGAAAAATTTCCATTCAAAGTGAAACGCGTGTATTTTCTGAAAAATGTTCCACAAAATACAACTCGCGGAGCACATTGCCATCATATCGAAGAAGAAGTATTTGTCTGCATTCAGGGAAAATGCCGTGCGCTGATTGATGCCGATGGAAAAGGAAAACAAGAAATTTGGCTCGATTCTCCAGAAAAAGCAATTTATGTGGGAACAAAGGTATGGCATGAGTTTGACTCATTTTCAGAAGATGCAGTTCTTCTCGCTTTCTCATCGACGCATTATCTGCCAGGAAAGGAAAACTACGAGTCGGATTATGAAAATTTTACTACACTCTTTTCGAAAATATAAATCCAATTTTATTGAAATTTCTCAATTCAAAATTTAAAATTTAAAATTTTCCCCATGAGTCGCTACCTCTCGCCAAAACTCGTCATCGCTGAAGCTTGGGAAATTACCAGAGAATATAAAAAAGAACTTTTTTGGTATGGATTTATTCCTGCGTTTTTTGGAGTGATTGTGGGAACCGTATACATCTCATATCAAATCGTTTCTTTTCGTCATTTTTTTCTCGGAGATCAAGATCAAATTCAGTACTTCCAAATTTTTCAAAATGTCTGGGATTATCTTAAATCGGGAAATGCGCCGCTGGGATTCATTATCGCCGGTGTGATCATCGTCCTCCTTGGATACATTTTTTCCCCCGTACTTTGTACCGGATCTCTTATTTTTCTCATCGAGAGAATAAAAAAGGGAGAACCTCCGGAAAAGGGCGTCCCCGCCGGACTCTTTAGTTTTCTTTATATTTTTGAATACGGCGCCATTAAAAATGCAGTTTCACCAAAAACATTTATCACAGAAAGCTCATTTATGCTCCGAAATCTGAAAACTGGTTTTTTTGTCCTCATCTCTCCACTTCTCGGATTTTTCATGATTCTCGGGATTATCGCCCTTTTTCTTTTTGCTTACGTCCCGCAAAGTATCGTTCTTCAAAAAAGAGGACTCATGCCGAGTATCGGGAAATCTACGCGTCTTTCTTGCACCTATTTCACTGAAACGCTCGGTTTGTTTCTTCTTTTCCTTCTCATTGAACTCAGGATTCTTCTGAATATCGTGATTATTCTTGTTCTTCCGTTTGTGGTTATTGGAATTACCGGACTTTTTTCAAGTACTTTACTTTCTGGAGTAGGAATTACTATTACGCTCATCGTTGGTCTTGTTCTCATCACCATTACCGCGATGATTTCTGGAACACTTGAAATTTTCTCAACGGCAATCTGGACCATTGCATTTCACACTCTTACTGGTGATGAAGAAAAGCAGACGGAACTCTAAAAAATCGCAAAACTCAAAGAAAAGATAATAGAGTTTTGCACTTTGAACTTTCTCTGCTCTTTCGAAAACGAAATGGGATACAAGGTCTCGTGACATATTCTTTTATTTCACTGGCTTTGCAACAAGTACTAATCTACTTTCCGTAGTTCCCACGGGATAACACGTGAGCAAAGTTGATATTTCTTTATCTTTTGGTTGGCTGAGAACGCTGGTTTCCTGAGGAGCCACAATTTTCCGTTCAGTAATCTCATAGTCGTATCGATGTTGTTTAAAGTATACGGTATAGGTGTCTCCAACATCCAGCTTTCCGAGAAGTGCAAAAACATCCTTATATTTGCCAGCTGACCACGGATAATATGAAGAATGTCCGGTAATCACAAAATTTCCTATGTTTCCCGGTTCTGCTGTAGATGGATAATGTATTACGCCATCCTCAAGTCCTTTTTGAATATCTTTCTCGAGCTGGCTCCAGTTATCGCTTAAAAGTGATTTGATGCCCACATTGTCGACAATAGGAATGTTTTTCCCAATTTTAGGGATAATAATTCGATTGTCTGGGGAAATAATGGGAATATCAAATGATCGAAGTTCAGAAGAAGTAAATCTTTCAATTCCCGCAACAGGAAGAAGAGGGATATGCGACGCTAAAAAAGATGGTTTTTTCGTAACACGAAAGAGATTTTCGGCCGCATTTTGAAGTACTTCTGGATGGAGATAATCGCTGAGGATTTGAGAATATGCTGGATAATTGAGTGCAGTAAGAGTGATAACAAAAATAAAAGCAGTCGTAGCAAGTAATTTGAATGCTTGCGGTACGAATTTTGTAAATCGTGCTTTTGAAAGACCAAATCGTGATTTTTGTATTCCTGTTTTTTGTGAAAGTGCCACATATATTTGCTTTCGAATTTCATTTCTTTTTTGAGGAATAGAATAGGGAGTTGTTTGCTGAAAAGTCTTCAAATTTTGGGTTTGTACATTTTGGATTTTTCCCGCCTGTAGAGGCTGCATTTTCGCATTATCTGAAATGGTCTCTATTTTTGGCAGAATATTAATTTGTGGCGTATGCACTGGAGTACTCCTCTGATCTTCCTTTTGAGAAATCATGTGTAGAGAAGAATTCGAAAGATCAATTTTTGATTTTCTGCTGCGGAGATCAATCGGAATTCCCGAAGAAGAACTTTGCGCGCTATTTTGCTGAAAATTTTGATCCATAATGAAACTGATGTTCCATACAAAGTGAGTTCTAATGATACTCATTTACTAATTTTTGTCAAGTTTTTCGAGTATCCTCCTCACATCTCATTATTGTACCACGATTTCATCTTTAGGAGAAGTGGTTTTCTTCAGAAATTGTGAGAATTATGCACGGGAGAATTATTATAAAATACAACTGTCCACGGCGGGCAGTTTGATATATTCTTTCTGCGTCACGATATTTTCATTTCAAATGTCTGCCCACATTTTATTCCACTGTAAACACCTAATTTTTTGATATGACCCACACATGCAATAAATGCGGTATTCCTTTTGAAATTCGTGATGAAGATCGAAAATTCTATGCGCAATTTGATATGCAGGGTCCCGAAATGTGCCCAGAGTGTCGTCTTCAACATCGCCTTAATTTTCGAAATGAAAGGATTCTCTACAAACGAAAAAGTTCTCTTTCGGGGAAGCCGATTATTTCCATCTATCACGATCAGCATCGGTATCCGGTGTATGCAGTTGATGAATGGTGGGGAGACAAATGGGACGCTCTCGATTATGGACAAGATTTTGATTTTCGTCGTTCATTCTTTGAGCAATTTCAAGAATTACTGCTCAAAGTTCCCCGAATTGCTCTTTTTAACGTGAATCCAGAAAATAGCGATTATTGTCAGCAGGCGTACAATAATCGGAATTGCTATCTCTGCACAGTCGTAAAAGACTCGGAGGATTCTCAATATCTGACGCACACGAACAAAGCGAAGGATTCATATGATTGCAGTCATACTCAAAATATTCAGCTTTCGTATGAATGTTTGGATAGTGACAAACTCTACGAATGTATTGAATGTCAGGGATGTCAAAATTCCCATAATCTTTCCTATTGTTACGATTGCATTGGATGCAGCGATTCTCTTGGATGTTCAGGGCTCAGAAATAAGAAATATCATATTTTCAATAAGCCGTATTCTAAGGAAGAATATACTCAAAAAATTACTTCACTCGAGCTTCGCAAATATTCGAATTATCAGAAATATAAAAATCACTTTAAAAACATCGCGATGAAAGCAATTCATCGGCCTGATTGGAATCTGAATACCGATGAGTGTATAGGGAATTACCTCATTAATTCAAAAAATAGCTACCAGTGTTTTGATGCTTTTGAAATACAAGATTGTGCGTATTCAACATGGATATTTGAGAGTAGGGATTGCTCTGATATTTATGGAATGGGAACGAGTAACTATGTGTATTCGTCAGTGGGAGTCGAGAACCTCAATAACTGTGCTTTTTGTACGTTTGTGTCGGACAGCAATGACGTAATGTATAGCGATCTCTGTTTTTATTCGAGTGATCTTTTTGGCTGTGTGAGCCTCAGAAAAAAGAAACATTGCATTCTCAATAAGCAATATTCTCCTGAAGAATACGTCGCGCTCAAGGCAAAAATTATCGAACATATGAAAAAAACAGCGGAATGGGGAAAGTTTTTTCCCGTATCGCTGTCTTCATACGCGTACAATGAAACCGTGGCGCAGGAATATTTTCCTCTTTCAGAGCAGGAAATTTTGGCGCAAGGATTTTTATGGAGGAATGAGAACATGAAAGAATATCAGCCCGCATCAATTTTGATTCCAGATGATATTCTTGAAGCCAAAGACGATATTCTGAGCGGAATTCTTTCCTGTGAAACATGCAAAAAAAATTATAAAATCACTTCTCCGGAACTCAAATTCTATAGAAATTTACAAATTCCAATTCCTCATAAATGCCCGTATTGCAGGTACATGGACCGATTCCACCTCCGAAATCCTCGAGGACTTCATGAAAGAACGTGCGGAAAGTGCGAAAAGAGAATTTTGACGACGTATGGAATGGAACGATCAGAAAGAGTGTATTGTGAATCTTGTTATCTTCAGGAGATTAATTGATGCGAACACAGCATCTACTCTCTCGCCCAATTTTCCACTTTTAACCCGGGAATTCGGCAAAATTCCTTCTCATTATTTGTCACCAATATCAAGTTTTGAGAGAGCGCGTGTGCGGCAATGAGCAAATCAATTCCTCCAATCATTTTTCCTTTTTCTTCTAAATATGCTCGTATTTTCCCGTAAGAATATGCCGCATTTTCGTCAAAAGGGAGAATCGAAATGATATTTAAGAATTTAGAAAGTGAAATACGATTTTTAGAAATGAATAAGCTTTTGTGAATTCCATATTCTAATTCCGAAAGAGTCAACGTCGATATTGCTAAGAAATCACTCTGCTCCCCAGAGCAAATGTCATGGAATTTTTTAAAGACATTTTGCGGATGTTTATTGATCGTATAAATGCAGATATTGGTATCGAGGAGATATTTCATTCGAAGAAAATAGATCTTTCTTGAGTTGGCGGCTGATTTCTCTCTTTCATGAAGTCATCGGAAAAACCATAAATACCTTCGAGCATTATTTTCCACGGATCTTTCTTCTTGGGCAAAATTATCACCATATCTTCAAATCTTTTAATATAGACTTCCTTTCCCTTAAACTGAAATTCTTTGGGAAGACGAATCGCCTGACTATTGCCATTTTGAAAGAGTTTTGCAGTTTTCATGGTATTAAAATAATATATACTAGTATATATACTTTTTCACGATATTTCAAGTAAATAAAAAAATATGACTCGTAGCAAATATAGATGGAAAAGTTCATGATTCAAGAGGAGTTTTTTTTTGGTATTCTAAAAAGATGGCTTATTTTCAACAAAAAATAAAGAATCTCTTCTGTCGTCGGACCTCGTCGACACAAAATGCACTACAATTTCCTTGATTTTTTTCTGAAAAATAGTATATACTAATAACATACTTAACATATACCATATGACTACAATTTTTTCTCTCAAAATGGACAAAAACATAAAAGAAGAAGCACAAAAATTGGCTCAAGAACTTGGTTTGTCTCTTAGTGCTGTGATAAAAATGCTTCTCAAGGAATTTGTCAGAACAAAAGAATTACATGTAAGAATTAAAAAAATCCCGCCACATCTCGAAAAGAAATGGGAAAAAGATATACAAGAGGCACGAAAAAATGGAAAGAGGTACTCTGACACAGAGGAACTTCTTTCTGATTTGAAAAAATGATATACCAGATTATTTTTACAAAACCATTTAAAAAACAGTTCAAGAAATATCAATATCACCAGAAACTCGAACTTAAAATTACAGAAGCTTTGACCTTGATACAGCGTGGAGAGCCTCTTCCCCGAAAGTACAAGGAACACCCATTACAAGGGGAAAGACGAAAGCTTCTCGAATGTCATATTTGTCCAGATCTTTTACTCGTGTACTTTCGTGATGAGCAGGAAAGGAATATATACATGGTATCAATCGGAAGCCACAACGAAATTTTTGGTTGAAAATTCTTTATTGCTGCCCCTCCTTCTTTTCTCTGAGATCTTTTAACTCCTGGAGAGCAGGAGGAAGAACAAATGGAGGGGGAGTGGTTTTTGGTGCATTTTTGAATATGTCCTCCACCACTTTCTCAAATTCTTCTCCCGGATTGCACTCTTCCCGTATGAGCGCCATAAGTTCAGGGAGGAACGATGGATCATTCCGGAGCGGTTCAACTGCTTTCATAAACTCATCATTGTTTTTATAACCGCTACCCGCGAGGACATTATTCGTTCGAGTTGTAAGTTCAGCGGCTCTCACCTTCGCCTCCACCGAATTTGCCTTTGGTAATTTTGCGATTGCAAGTGTTTCATTAAAAATGCACATCAGTTCCGCATATACCTCAGGAATCGTCTTTGGTTCTACAAATGATCCATCCCCCTTCCATGGGTCAACTTTTGAAGTATCGCCTTCAGCATTTTTTTCCGAATCTGTTTCAAGATTTTCCTCAGAATTTGCATTTTCTCCAGAAATTTCAGTATTACCTTTTTCTTTCTGAGCAGGTTTCTCCTGAGAGAAAAGAGCACATGAGGAAAGGGAAACAAGACACGCAAGGAGAACAAGAAGTTTTTTCATATTTTTTACAAAAAAGTGCAGGAAGAAATTACATGATGTTTTTCATATTTGCAATTTTTTCATGTGGATTGGGAAAATTCAAGGATTATAAGCACCACCCCTAGAGGAGATCAGAAATGACTTCATTTGGAGTACGATATCGAAGTGATTTTCTTGGTCTGTCGTTGAGTTTTTCTTGTACTGCATAGATTTTTTCTTCTGATACTTTGG
>JACRHZ010000010.1 GCA_016220175.1 Candidatus Peregrinibacteria bacterium | reverse complement strand
CTCAAAAAGGAGTTATCTGCCTGGCAAAAACAACGCAATCAAAGTCTATCAACAATTCAATGGAAATTCACAAAGCAAGATGCTGACCAAAAACTACAGAGACACTATACATGAAATTATTTATTGGAAATTATACTAGTATGCTTTATTTTCAATCAATTTCTCCAAAAACTCCCTCGGAAATATCGGAGGTTTTTCCGCAAGCCCTTGATGAAAGAGTACAGTCGAAGGCGTGAGTGCTGGAAGCGTATTCGCCTCAATCACAATGATATCGCCATTCTCTACATTCGCAAAAATATCAATTCGCGAATATCCCTGAATTCCCAAATTTTTTGCGACAATTTCAATCGATTTTTTTATTCTTTCCAATATTTTTGGCGCAATAATTTCTCGAGGAGGGGGAGTGATGTTAATCCCAGTTCCGCCCTGGAATTTTTCTTCAACAGAAAGTACCGCTCCTTCTGAGACGGTCATGCTTGGATTTAAAGAACGAAGTTTTCCTTTTTCTTCCAAGACACCGACGGTAAGCTCAATCCATCCTGTTTTTTTGATCCACTTGAGTTTATTTCCTTTGATGCGAATAGTGTCCGTTTCAATAAATTTTTCAAAAAGAAGTTTTTCTGTTCGTTCAAGCGGGAGTTCGATCGGATTTTGTTGCCCTGCGAATGTTTCGGGAGGAATTTCTGGAGCATTTTTGATGAGGAGCTTTGTGTATTTCTGAACATCTTCTCCATTTCTGAGTCGCACGATTCCAGAAGAACATCCTTCAGATTGCGGTTTCACAAGAATGTTCCTTGTTCCCAGAAAAATCGTGAGCTCTTTCCAAAATGCCACAAATTTTTCTTTTGAAAATTTCTGAAAATTCGAAAGCTGAACAGATTTTTTTAAAATAGTGAAAATTCCATGTGTTTCAAGTCTTTGCAATTTCTGAGCCGTTTCCCATTTATCCATACAGATTTTCGAACATATTGAATCCGGACCATTAAATTTAATGTTTTTTTGTTCGAGCATTTTTTGAAGAGTTCCATCTTCTCCAATCCCTCCGTGAAGTCCAATCATGAGAAACTTTGTATTTTCTAAAAATTTTTCCAGAGACATTTTTTCAGGGAGAAAAAATGGAGCAGTTATATCTCCGTCTTCCAAAGCGAGACGAAGTCGCACTTTTTCCTCCAAAAATCGGAGACGCTCTTCATCTGCCGCAGCATGTTCACAATTGAAGAAAATTTCCTCAGCAGTGTGGTTCAGCGTTAGTGCATAGGGGATTTTCCAAACGTTGTTCCGAATATCCAAAAAATATGGCTGCGGGAAGTACTTTTTTGATTTTCGAAGCTTCAGCCACGCATTTGTTCCGCTCATAAGTGAAACCTGTCTTTCTGCAGTTTTCCCTCCAAAAATTACTTTCACCTTTTTTTTTCTTTGAGTTTTTTTCTTTGAGTTTTGATCTTTGAACAGCACTCCTTGCCTCGCACACGCATGTTTCACGATGTATCTCAGGAGGTCTTCATGACTAAATCCGATGCGTGAAGATTGCTGAAAGAGGAAACTATTCTGCTCCATTCCACTCACTGGATTAAAATCAGAAAACCAAATATTTCCATCAGGAAGAACCCATCCATCAAATCGAGCACAGTCATTCATTCCAAATATCTGAAAAAGCTGTTCTGCCTGAACCTGAATTCGCTCGATAGTGGTATTGTCAAAACGCGGAGGGCAATGATATTTCACGCGATTTGTCGGGAGATATTTTTTTCGATAATCAAAAACCTGATGTTTCGAGTAGTCCATTTCAATTTCCGTGGGAAGAATTGCAACAGGCATTCCAAAACGATTTTGGAGAATAATAGTGGTAAATTCTCTTCCGATACAAAATGGTTCCACTACAACTCGTGTATCGATTCTTTTTGAAAACAGATATTCGGCTTTTTCCAGCGTTTCTGACACGGTGTTCACGGAAAAAACTCCAACGCTTGATCCGCCGCTTGCAGGTTTTACAATAGCGCGTTTTATTTTATGTTGAGCAAAAAATATGTTCAATATTTGCTTATGATCTTTGTGATAAATTTTGAGAACAGCAGAGGGAATTGTGAAAAATCCTTTTTCTCGAAGGAACTCATTCGCCAGATGTTTGTCAAAAGCATTTTTACACGCTGAAGAAGGGGAGCCGACGAATGGAATTTTATTTCTCTCCAAAAATCGCTGAATTTCTCCATCTTCTCCAAATGGACCGTGAATCACGGGAAATGTAATATCTGTACTCTTTAAAAGTTGTAAGAGTTGTTTTTTCGGAAGTGGTTTGGCGGTTTCTTGGAGTTTGAAGTCGAAATCCGATGGAGTGTTGGAATAGAGTTGCGCGGTGGAAATCTGATATGCATTTTTTTTGTGATCAAAATAAATGGGGACAATCTCAATTTCTTCACTCTCGAGATGATCGAGAACAGACCTCGCAGAATTGAGAGAAATTCCTCTTTCGAGAGACGGACCTCCACAAAGAAGTGCAATTTTCATGAGTTTTTGCAGAAAAAGAAATATCGATAATTCCTTTTCATAAAAAGGAAACATTGATATTGTCTCAAAATATTATTTGAATTTCAATGAATTTTTGCAGAAAACGTCATTCTGAGTGAGTCCGCTTTAGCGGAGAAGTCGAAGGATGACGATTGCTACAAGCCAAAAAACACTACTGCAAGTTTTGCGAATTCATTTTTGGTAATGAGATCATTCGGACGGAACGTTCCATCTCCGTATCCAGAAACAAGTCCCAAATTCACAGCACTTGAAATAAAAGGAGCAGACCAGTGTGTACTCGGAACATCGGGAAATGGAGATGTTGTCACTCCATCAATTCGTTTTCCAGCCGCTGTCATAAGAATTTTTGTAGACTCTGCCCGTGTGAGTGTATTTTCTCCACGAAATGTCCCATCGGGATACCCGGAAATCCATTTGAGGGCATACGCTGTTTTCAAATACACAGCATACCAATTTTCACTCGAAACATCAGAGAAGGGGAGTACACTTTGTCTCAAGTCGACTTTTGAAGCGAGAACCAAAATTTTCACCGCTTCTGACCTTTTTATTGCTTGGTCACCAGCAAAATCTTCTTCTGCACCAATAATCTTATTCTGGCGAAGCTTTTCTACGTATTCTGCTGCCCAATCACGAGGCGAGTCAGAGGGATTTATCGACAAACTATTTGGTCTGGATGAATCAACATTGGTACGTTTAACACATCGAGCGGAGAGATTTACTCCTCGCAATTGATCGGTCGGAACCCCATCTCGAAAATTTATGGCGTGTACATATTTTTCATTTCTCGTCTGGCTCGACCAATAGAGATAAGGGAACCATGGGTCATCTTCTCTGCACTTCCCCTGACTCGCAACACAAAAATTATTGGAAGAATATCCATCTTTATCCGCTCCAGAGCCGCGTAAATTCTGATATATATTAAAAAGCTCGTCTCCCATCGGAAGTTCCCAGCCCTGAGGGCAGCTTTTAAGCGCTGTATCCCAATCAAAAATTCCTGCATCTCTCTCTGCCATAATGAGCCCATTCTTTCCTGTCTCGGCAAGAATACCACCTCCGCATCTCGCTCCAATACTTTTTCCGTTGCAATCATCAACGGTGAGAGCGGCAACGTACTCCAAACTTTCTTTGGGGGTTCTTTGTATCAGAAGTATTCCGAGTAAGAGGACAATGACTGGAATGAGAATATACAGAATGTAATTTTTTTTCATAGAAATCAGCAAGAGGAAGATAACGCGGCTAGCATACAGGAGAAATTATAAATTTTAAATTCTAAATTTATAAAAAAGCCTTATCTTGGCGGCGACCTACTCTCCCGGGACCAAAGATCCAAGTACCATGGGCGCTGAAGGGCTTAACTGCTGAGTTCGGGATGGGATCAGGTGTACCCCCTTCGCAATAACCACCAAGATAAGACTTTTTTATTTAATTCTAAATTTTAGATTTTAAATTATTATATAAAAAATAAAATTTTGCATTTATTTTCCATCTAAAATCTAAAACTTAGAATCTAAAATTATTCTGTGATCTTCAGATTGCATATTCCTTGAGTTTCTCCTCATTCAAGAGAAAAGTTTTGCCTGTCATGCTCCAAGAATCTAACTCAAAATTTCCGAAGAAATCCTGAATGAACTCTTGGAGGCATCACGAATACGATACAATAAAGAACAATCGTCCATTAGTATGGCTCGGCTAAACACATCACTGTGCGTACACCTACCACCTATTAAGCTCCTCTTCTCGAAGCGGACTAATAGGGAAAATTAATCTCGAGATGGGTTTCCCGCTTAGATGCTTTCAGCGGTTATCCCTTCCGAACGTAGCTACTCGGCGATGCCCTTGACAGGTACAACCGACACACCAGAGGTTCGTCCATTCCGGTCCTCTCGTACTAGGAACAGATTCTCTCAATTTTCCAACGATCACGGCAGATAGGGGCCAAACTGTCTCACGACGTTCTGAACCCAACTCACGTACCGCTTTAAATGGCGAACAGCCATACCCTTGGGACCTTCTACAGCCCCAGGATGCGATGAGTCGACATCGAGGTGCCAAACCAGGTCGTCGATGTGAGCTCTTGGACCTGATCAGCCTGTTATCCCTAGCGTAACTTTTATCCGTTGAGCGATATCCCGTCCACATGGAGATACCGGATCACTTGCACCGACTTTCGTCTCTGCTCGGCTTGTGGGCCTCGCAGTCAGGCTGGCTTATGCGCATACACTTTCACCGCGATTTCCATCCGCGGCAAGCCAACCTTTGCACGCCTCCGTTACTTTTTAGGAGGCAACCGCCCCAGTTAAACTACCCACCAAACACTGTCCCCAACCCGGAATCAATTGTCAATTACGAATTACAAATTACGAATTAAAATTCATTCGTAAAAGTAAATTTTCATTGAAAACTGATTACGGGCTGGGTGAGAGGTAAAGTGCGTCAAGGGTGGTATTTCAAGGATGACTCCCTTCCAACTGGCGTCAGAAGTTCACAGTCTCCCACCTATCCTACACAAGACATACCTCACCCCAATGTCAAGCTATAGTAAAGCTGCATAGGGTCTTTCCGTCTAACCGTGATCAATCGGCATTTTTACCGATATTGCAATTTCACCGGGTCCAGCGTCGAGACAGTGCCTAGACCATTACCCCATTCGTGCGGGTCGGAACTTCATATGAGAAATCTGCCTTTCATCAAGCAGATGTTTGCGACCTCTTTCGAGGCTGATTAGACTATCTCTTCATCTTATCCAGAATCCTTAGAAGTTCTGTTTGCTTATATTTTCTTTTTCCTGATGGATTCATAGTATATGCTTTATTGATAATCTCTCGGAGATGATGAGGATTCAAATGTTTTGATTCCTTCATCAGTGAGCAGATAAAAGCAAATACAAAAAAATCAGATTTTTTTGTGGTTTTCAATTCATACTTTTCAAAGTGGGGAATAATTTTTTGAAGCAGATCATCCAGATCTCGAACTTCAAATTTATAATTCTGATCGCTTTTGGAAAAGCGAACACCACCACACTGGAAATATGAGCGAATTTCATCAAGTATTTTCCTGTTTCTCATGTGTTGAGAAATGGAAAAACTTGGACGAATTTCTATTCCTGTTTTGAACTTTGCTCTCTGGTTAAAAGAAACCAGAAAGCATCCTTCTCCATCTGAAAAACCAGTAATATAAGAAGCAAAATTCATAGATTCCTTTGTAAATAAGAGTTGGCGTATTGTCCGACGTTACGTCGTACCTCATCTTTCGAATCAGTCGTTACGGCTTCCCGCGCTGCGGGATTGCCTCGGGATTAGCATACCGTGATTCTTTTCTCAGAATCAAGGGTTAGCTTTCCCCGATATTAGCCAATGTACTGGTACGATATCACTATCGTACTCGGGCAATTTCCGACAATTTTACCCGACAAGGAATTTCGCTACCTTAGGACCGTTATAGTTACGGCCGCCGTTCACCAGGGCTTAGATTCAGAGCTTGCACTCATCCTCGTGACCTTCTGGCACTGGGCAGGGGTCAGCCCCTATACCTCCTCTTTCGGAGTTTGCAGAGACCTGTGTTTTTGGTAAACAGTCGCCTGGGCTCATTAGCTGCGCCCCGACCTCTTTTTTTAAGGAAGAGAGCGGGGAGTCCTTATCCCGAAGTTACGGACGCTATTTTGCCGAGTTCCTTAACGCTAGTTATCCCGAGCACCTGAGTCTACTCGACTCGACCACCTGAGTTGGTTTGCGGTACGGTCAGAAAAATTTCTCGAAAACGAAAATTTTCTCGTCCCCTTGGATCTTTAGACTCATTCAGACTCGCGTCCGAACATTTGGCATCATGTTTCGACTCAGCTTGCGGATTTGCCTACAAGCCTCAACGTCTACACACTTGCACCTGAATTCATTAACAGGCTCTAAATACCAAAAGGTGTCCTTCCGCTTCTCACGCCGAGAGCATCCATTGCTCCTCGATCCCGACTTGCGTCGGGACCTCAGATTAATTTCAACTCCCATTGTGTTTTGCGAAATTTTTCTGGTTCCGGAATATTAACCGGATGACCATCGACTACGTCTTTCGACCTCGTCTTAGGACCGACTAACCCCACGTCGATTACCGTTGCATGGGAAACCTTGGTCTTTCGGTGTGCATGTTTTTCGCATGCATTTTCGTTACTCATCTGAGCATTTTCACTTCCTGCCGCTCCATAAAACCTTTCGGTTCGACTTCAACGCAGACAGGAACGCTCTCCTACCACGTCCGCCAAAGGCGGACACTCGCATCTTCGGTTGTACATTTGAGCCCCGTTACATTTTCGGCGCAAAAGCGTTTGACCAGTGAGCTGTTACGCACTCTTTAAAGGAATGGCTGCTTCTAAGCCAACCTCCTGGCTGTTTAAACACTTTCACATCCTTTTCCACTAAACGTACATTAGGGACCTTAGATGGCGATCTGGGCTGTTCCCCTTTTGACGATGGCACTTAGCTGTCACCGTCTGACTCCCGAATGGTGCACTTTGGTATTTGAAGTTTGTTAAGGTTTGGTATCCTTTGTGGAGGACCCTAGTCTTGACAGAGCTCTACCCCCATAGTTTAACATTCGAGGCTAGCCCTAAAGCTATTTCGGAGAGAACCAGCTATCTCTGGGTTCGATTGGTTTTTCGCCCCTAACCACAGGTCATCCCAACATCTTGCTGCATGTTATGGTTCGGCCCTCCACATACTATTACGTATGCTTCAGCCTGCCCATGGTTAGCTCACCCAGTTTCGGGTCTAGTGCATGCGACTTGACGCGCTATTCACGCTCGCTTTCGCTACGGATCCAGGATATAACTCCCTTATCCTTGCCACATACATCTAACTCGCTCAGCCGTTCTACAAAAAGTACGCCGTCATCCGCCGAGGCGGACTCCGACTCTTTGTAAGCATATAATTTCAGGGTCTATTTCACTCCCCTTTCGGGGTTCTTTTCACCTTTCCCTCACGGTACTAGTACGCTATCGATCTCTTAGTCTGTTTAGCCTTGGAGGGTGGTCCCCCCAGATTCAGGCCGGATTACACGTGTCCGACCATACTCAGGAACACTCACTCCGTATTTTCGTATTTTACCTACAGGGCTATCACCTTCTATGGCGGTGCTTTCCAGCACTCTTTGACTATACGAATATACGAATTATAGAGGTCCTACAACACCCGCACCATTTTGTCTTCGACAAAATGGTATGTTAAATTTCAAATTTTAAATTTTAAAATAATTTCTAAATTCAAATGTTGAAACATTAAAAATTAGAAATTAAGATTTATTTAAAAATTTTACATTTAAAATTAAAAATTACATTTTGGTTTCGACGAAGTCGAAAACAAAATGGTGCGGGTTTGGGCTCGTCCCCGTTCGCTCGCCACTACTAGGGGAATCTCATATTTGATTTCTTTTCCACAGCTACTGAGATGTTTCACTTCGCTGTGTATCCTCACTTATGGCTTATATATTCGGCCATCTGTTCTTCGACATAACTCGAAGAGGGTTTCCCCATTCGGAGATCCTCGGGTCAATGCTCGCTTATCAACTCGCCGAGGCTTATCGCAGATTGCTACGTCCTTCATCGGAACTAAGAGTCAAGGCATCCATTACATGCCCGTTTTTTTCTTTGCTGTATCATACTTGATTGACAGACAAAGCTTTTCTCTCGACTCTGGAAGACCTTTTCTTCCAAGTGAGAGTGATGAGTTTTTTCTCAGGAATATATACAATTCTTGATCACATTACTAATGCCCATGATATTAAAGACCATGCGGCCCGAATTTTTCGAGCTCCGAAGAACAAAACGGATGTTTTGATTCTCGTGAAGCTCTAAAAATTTCCAAGGGACCAATTGTAGCTGGGAAATTCTACTCGCTTAGAAATGGAAGTCAAGAAAAATTCTTGGGAAAATTTTAATGAGAAAGGAGAGGAATTCAGCTCTCATTTTAAATTCAATTTGTTCCTCAACTACGCTCGGGAAATTCGACAAAATTTAAAATCCAATGAGCAACTTAATTCCCAGTATCCCACCAATAATTACAAAAACATTTTTAATAAATTTATTCCCCTTGTATATAGCATATTTTGAACCAACAAAACCACCAAGAATTGATCCAACTGTGGCAGGAACCATAATTGGGAAACTGTAAAATCCTTTTCCCATGAGAATTACTGTAGCAAACAGAACCCACGGAAACGCAATCGCGAAATAATATCCAAGCGCATCGATGAAATCAAAGCCACGAGTGTAAAAAGATATTATCGCAAATGCAATTCCGTTTCCTGCCCCAAAAATGCTTTCATAAAAACCGAGGAGTATTGAAAAAGGATACGCCATGAATTGCCTGTATTTCGAATGTCCTTTTTTTTCTTTTAATCCCAAATCTTTTTTAAAATATGTGTGTGTAACAAGGAGAAGAACAAAAGCGCCGATCATAATCTTTGCAAGACTTTGGTTTAAATTTAAAACGAGAAGTACTCCAAAATAGGATCCAAATAGTCCAATTCCTGAAAATAACACTATAAATCGCCAGTTAATTTTTCGATTCTTTAAATAGTTATACGCTGCTGGCAAAACCCAAAATGTAGCACTTAATTTTTGTGTTGCAGTAGCCAATGGGAAAGGAATTCCTAACCACAAAAATACCGGTAAAATAATCATCGAAGAACCACCGCCCGACATTGCGCTCAAGGCTGTCGCAACGAAAGTAGTTACGAGAATAAATATAAACTCCATAGAGAATTCAATAATGACCTGCCATCCGAAGCTTGCGATGTAAAATTTTCTCTTTTTACCATCCTTCGCAAGCAAAGGATGGTGGAGCATATCGGGTTCGAACCGATGACCTCCTCGGTGCAAGCGAGGCGCTCTAAGCCAACTGAGCTAATGCCCCAAAAATGGGAAGGAGAATTTAATGAGCTGGAGGATTGTAATAAAAAGCGGAGGAGAATTGCAAGGATTTTTTTAAACTTATACTCGACACCATTTTATTTTTTTTGCAATGGATTCGCTGTTGACATATTGAACAATTTTTTAGAACATCAAGAAAATTTTATTTCAATGTATGTCTTTACATAGCCCACATGATGCTGCTATATCCATTCTTTCTCGGAAGCCAGTATTTCAGCCAATAACACCTTTTCATATTCGAGAACAAATCTGGGATTTATTTTATGGTGATCAGGATGTTGCAGAGAAAATGTATCATCTCGTCACCACGAGTCATTCTCCTTGGAAAATTCGAGAAAGATTGTGGGCGTTTATGGCTTCCCAAGCAAAGGATTGTGACGATACTGCTTGTCCAGAAGAGAAAATATCAATTCAAGAGGTACAAACTCTCCTTCTGGAAAAATTGAAAGATGAAGGAAAGAAAGGATTTCATTTTGGTCTTATTGCTGATGGAAATAGGAGATGGGCAAAAGCAAATGGTCTTTTGAAAACGATAGGACATCAAGAAGGATTCAAAAGGATTAAAGACACAATTTTTTCCCTCATTGTCAAAATTCCGCAGATCACGGAATTCAGTATTTACCTTTTGTCTTGCAGTAATTTGGATTCTCGGGATAAAGATGAATTAGAAAATATTTATAAAATTCTACGAGATGGGCACAAGGATTTATTGGAATCTGCAAAAGAACACAAATTCAAATACAGACATGCTGGGGAAAAACAGCGGCTCCCCAAGGATATTCAAGATTTGCTCAGAGATTTAGAAACGCAAACAGAAGAAAATAATGGAATTATTATTCATCTGTGTATTAATTATGACAGCGAATTGGAGTATGGAAGAGCGGCACGAAAACTTGCCCTTTCAAAAAGTCATGAAGATATTGAAAAAATGAGTGACAGAGAATACGCTCGGGAAATTCAAAAAAGATCTTGGATAATAACTCCAATGGATGCGGCAATTCGAACAGGAGGGGATGACCGATTTTCGGGATTTCTAGGAAATAGACCTTGCGATGCAAATTGTCATCTTCTGAGCGAGAAAAAATGTTTGCCGGCGATCACAAAACAAGATCTGCTTGCGCAGATACACCGATTTGCGACCGGAGAGAGAAGGATGGGGAAGTGAACGATGGTTCCGAAATCTCTATTTTCGGGAAGAAAGAATTATTTTTGATACGAAAAATGCAATGATGTATGAAAGAAGCAAATAGCTCAGAACAACAACGAACCATCCAAAGATACTTGGCGAAGGAATGCAGATAAAGCCAACATCACATTGTTCAAATACCGGAAGATATGAGAGATTTGCAAGAATGAGTGGTGGATACACCAGATACATGACGAAACGAGACTCATTTCCGATCGCAATGCCGATTCCGAACAATAAGACAAAAAGAGAGAAAATAATTCCAAATATTTTCCACAAGAGTTGAGAAGGGAGGAAGAATGATTTCCAGTTCATAAGTTGTAGTATTTACATGGCTATCATATTTTTTCTCAAAAACCAAAGAGAAAAAGGAGTCCGATCCCACTCATTCCAGCTCCTAAATATCGAAGGAGCTCCAATGTGAATTCTGTCTTTCGAGCATAGTGACCAATAAGCACGCCCATGATGTGGAGCAATGTTGTTGAGAATACAAAGCCAATAGTGTAAAGTGCTGCGTTTGCAATGAGTGGCATTTCTTCACCATGGGAATGTCCATGAAATAAGGCAAATAAAGCAACGCAAATCATCGCCCAATTCACTGGTATCTTTTTTGATAAGACAATAAATACTCCAAAAACAAGTACAGATACAGTAATACCGGTTTCGGCGATTGGAAACTGAAATCCTTCAATCCCGAATAGCCCGCCTACAACCATAAAAGACACAAAAACTGTCGGCACTTTCCAAATTGCTTTTCCACCAATTTGAGTACTGATAATCCCCACCGCAACCATAGCGAGCAGATGATCTAATCCAAAAAAAGGATGAGTGATTCCGCTTTCAAGCCCATTACCGCCAATAAGGTGAGCATGGGCAGTCATGGGCATTGCAAAAAGCACGAATATAAATAGCGCGAGAATTTTTAAGTTTGATTTCATGTACGGTGAGATGAAAAAATGTAATTAGTACTTTCAACTTTTTATGGCGTTAGCTGACGGAGACTTTGTCGAGCAGAGGTATTATAAGCTATTCTATGATTTCACCGCTTTTTCCTTCGTCATAAATGCTCGAATATCATCAACTGTTCCCATGAATTGTGCTGGGAAGATGATGGTTGAATTTTTTTCTACGCTGATTTCCGCCATTGTTTGCAAATTTCGGAGCTGCAAGGCAATCGGATGCGCCGCCATAACATCGGCTGTTTCCGCCAGTTTTTGACTCGCGAGAAGTTCTCCTTCTGCCGCAATGACTTTCGCTCTCTTTTCTCTTTCCGCTTCTGCCTGTTTCGCCATCGCCCGCTGCATATTTTCCGGGAGCTCGATATCTTTGATTTCCACAACAGAAACAATTACGCCCCATGGTTCTGTGCGCTCGTCCAAGACAACGCGGATTTCTTTGTTGATTTCATCTCGTTCTGAAAGAACTTCATCCAATTGAAATCTGCCCACAATATTTCGCACTGTTGTTTGCGCAATTTGATTGATAGCACTCATCACGTTTTCGATAGCAACGATACTTTTCACCGCGTCCACCACTTGATAATACGCGACGGCTGAAATATCAACTGAAACATTATCCTTTGTAATAATTTTTTGCGCCGGAATTGGTAAAGTAATCGTTCGAAGATCAACTTTTGTCATCCGATCGATATAGGGAATTATCCAACTGAGTCCAGGATTTTTTGTCGAAATGATTCTCCCAAAACGAAACACGACGCCTTTCTCATATTGCTGGACGACGCGAAATCCCGGTAAAACAAGAAATATAAAAATGGGAACCAGGAATGGAAGAATTCCGGAAATAAATGTGTTCATGTTTTTGAGTTAAAAAATATTAAACAACAACGAGGAGAGCATAGAGTTTTCAGGAAAGTTGTAAAGTGGATTGAGGCAGCTCGCGTTATTCTCTCTTTTTGAACCAACCAATCAAAAATAAAATCATTTTTTCGATTGTTTTGGTGGACATTTGCTGGAACCATATGAGCAAAATACACAACAATCACCAGTTTGCGGCTTTAGCTCTTTGTGGCAATTGTTGCATGTATAAAAATACTGACATGCATCTCTTGGCATTGTTTCTTCTTTCTCGAAGCCACAATAAGGGCATTTGATTGTTGATTTTAGTTGCATAGTATGGAAAATGATTTATTTAAGCGAGCGAACCGGCTAACCAATGTTGTACGATGTTTTCTCAGAGTGCATTCTTTGTCGCGTAAGTAATATATATTGTTTCTCCATTGTAACGTTCTATTTTTGCATTACTCATCAATTGTCGCAAATCCTCCGGGATATTTTTCGTGTAATCCCAGCTTGCCCAATGCTTATATATATAGGCAATAATTGGATTAAAAATACTCCAAAAGCCAGATGGAAGTTCAGCGTCTAATATTGATATTATTTTGTTGTCCTTGAGAACATCGACGGCTTTTTTAATGGCTTCTTTATGCTCAGGGATTGCGCTCATACCTAATGTTGAAAGTACTCCATCTATTTTTGTATCCAGCGACAACTCTGCGGCATCCCCTTGTGTGAAAACTATATTATTCCATTTATTTTCTTTTGCCCTTTGTTTCGCGGCTGTAAGCATTTCATTCGAATAATCAAATGCAATAATTCTTCCGTCAGATCCGACAACATCCTCTAGGAATTTATGATTTAAGCCTGTGCCGCAAGCAAGGTCTAGTACTGTATCGCCTTGTTTCAGTTCCAGTTTTTCAACTGCCAACTTTCGGAGTTTCTTTTCTTGACCTAAAAATGTGATGATACAAGCAAATTTATAAAAAAATGGATGTTGTCCCCATACGCGATACGTTTTTTGAATGTCTTCAAGTGAATATTTCATATCTCGATTCCTACAAATAAGTGCTCTGATCATATCATGTATTGTATGAAAAAATATATCGGGATTTTCTTGCGTTCTCAAAAAAACACGATACAATTTCGCCATGATACACACGAAACGCGCATTGAAAATTTCCTCGGCATGGATAAGTATCGTCTATACTGTCTGCTACGCTGGGGTAGCAATCTATCCGCCGGTGAGAGAGTTATTTATGAAGTATTCTTTGCACGCGGATGTCGAGCTAACGTCTAACTATCTGAGTATTGGGTATTTCATTTCCGGATTAATTATTTGGAATGTCGTAACGGCACTTGGGGTTTTGCTTTTTGTGTATTTATTCAATAAAACAGAGTAAAAGCAATTTAGGAGGAATCATGGGGTCTGAGCCTCTCAGGGGCGAAGACTCAAGGAAACACTTCTTTCAATTGTAAACTTTTTATTATTTCTTTGTAAACCCCAAAAAACTTCTTGGAAAATTCAAGGATTATAAGCACCACCCCTAGAGGAGATCAGAAATGACTTCATTTGGAGTACGATATCGAAGTGATTTTCTTGGTCTGTCGTTGAGTTTTTCTTGTACTGCATAGATTTTTTCTTCTGATACTTTG
>JACRHZ010000009.1 GCA_016220175.1 Candidatus Peregrinibacteria bacterium | reverse complement strand
CATCAAAACAGATGACAGGGCGTTTGGAGTCGTACGGTTCGGCATAAAGACCGAGAAGAGAATACATTCTTGATATGTACTCTTCATCCATTGTCCCGATGCACCACATTTTTTTCAGCCAAGGCTTATATCCGTTTTTTTAACATCAGACGAACGCTTTCCCTGCTGATTGTTTTGCATCCGTTTTTACCAGAGCGCATCTTCTCTGTCAGGAGTCCAATGGTCCATCGTTCCCTGCCTCCGGGAGCTTCACTGCAGGCAATGGCTGTCAGTTTTGCCTGATGGTCGGTACTGAATCGCCTTGGCTGACCGGGTCTCGGGCTCTCCTCAATGGCCTTTTTCACGCCTCCTTCGGTATATCTCTTTTTGATTCTCCAGATAGTATCGGCCGTGACCTCTAGAAATTCGGAAATGTCTTTTTCACGCTTGCCACTGTGGCACAAAAGCAGAATATTGACACGGTTTGTTTCACGGAGCGTCCGACCTTTTCCCCCTTTAAATTTCTTTAAAAACAGGATTTCATCGGAACTCAATATTATTTTTATTTTTTTCATGACATAAAGTTAAAGTGATTTTTGTGACACTTCAATCTTATATCTGAAAATTAATTTGTCAATATACTACATTCTAATTTTGCTTTTACGATACGTTTCTCTCATTTTTCAGAAATGATACTTTCCATATTTACAAATATCATTGTCTCCCTTAGCAGTTTTAAATATCTCGTAATTTTTTTTGGAGCGTTCTTTGAAGGTCCTGTGGTAATGGTAGCAACCGGGTTTTTATTGCGACTTGGCTATTTCCCATCCGTGATTTTGGTTTTACTTATCCTCGTATCAGGGGATCTCCTTGCTGATGCTATGTGGTACAGTATCGGCTATCTCGGGCTTTCACGCATCTTTCACAAATTTGGCGTTTCTCGTCCGATACTCCAGAAAACAAAAGAGCTTTTCCGGAAGCATGAAGATCTCATTCTGCTCATCTCAAAAGTCACAATGGGGTTTGGATTTGCGATTCCGCTTCTCGTAACTGCAGGGATAATGCATGTTCCCTTCAGAAAAGTGTTGTTGTATAATCTCATCGGAGGCCTTCTTTGGACGAGCACATTGCTCGCTATTGGGTACTTCTTTGGGAATGTATATTCGCTCATAGATGAAAAATTTCAAATTATTTTTGTTGCTGGTTCTTTCATGATTTTCCTCGCTACCCTCTATTCAGGAATCCGTTATATTCGTAAACTTACGCTTAATAATAATTGACTATGATTTCCATCATCATTCCTACTCTCAATGAAGAGAGCGTTCTCGAACGTACCCTTAAAAATCTCAAACAGGGGAACTCCTTCCCGTTCGAGATAATTGTGTCCGATGGAAAAAGTACTGATCGAACATGTGAGATTGCGGAACAAAATTTCGTACGCGTAGAGAAATATACCGGACAAAAACGCCAAACAATTGCTGGCGGGAAAAACTTAGGAGCACGTGTTGCGAAATATGATTATTTTCTGTTCCAAGACGCTGATGTCATTATTCCTGACCCCGAACAATTTTTTTGCCGAACTGTAAAATTTTTTGAAAATGAACCAGAGTTGGTCGGCATCACTGTTTCGTTACGCGTCCTCCCAGAATACGAGACAATTTTCGACCGCTTCATGTTTAAGTGTATTAATCTCTTGTTTATTTTTCGAAATAATATACTGAGACAGGGAGCTGCAAGTGGAGAATTCCAAATGATCAAACGTGACGCTTTTTATAAACTCAATGGATATAATGAAAAATTGGTAGTAGCGGAGGATATCGATATGTTTGCACGCCTCGCGAAGATTGGCAAAACGCGAATGGTACAAGAACTTACGGTTTTTCACACAGGCCGACGCGCTCATAAAATTGGTTGGCCACGGCTTTTGATGACTTGGTGGATAAACGCCTTCTCCTTATTTTTTTTCAAAAAATCTGCCTCTAAAGAGTGGAGATCAATTCGGTAAGATTTGGCTTTAGAAGTTTTATAAAGAAAAATAAAAAAAAGGTTCTGTTCCTACGTGTTTTCCATATATATTTCGGTTATTATGTTTTCAGATAATTCATCGGCAAATTCGTTCGAGCAGATTCCTCCTGAAATGCGTTCCCACAAATTGCACAGGTGTGATTTCTTCCATTCACTTATTTGGAGTGCGCTCTTCCTTGCTTTTAGTCTTGTTGTAAATTTTTATGCGGCGATTTATGCAACAGAAAGTGCCAGTAATTCGGTAACAGACATTATTCTTAGCAATATTCGTATTTTCGATGTGGATACGATTTTTGTGTATGGTCCATTAATTTTTATCCCATTTGTCCTTATTTTGCTTCTTCGAAAGCCACAAGAAATTCCTTACACACTCAAAAGCGTCAGCCTTTTTGTGCTTATTCGTTCAGCGTTCATTACTTTAACGCATATTGGTCCGTATCCAACACCCGTTGTTGAATTTTCAGATATCGCCCGATTTTTTATTGTTGGTGGTGATCTTTTTTTCTCTGGGCATACGGGATTACCATTTTTAATGGCACTGATTTTTTGGGAAAACTTCAGATTGCGTGTGTTTTTTATCAGTATAGCCATTTTTTTTGGGATTATTGTTCTTGCAGGTCATTTGCATTATTCCATTGATGTTCTTGCGGCTTTTTTCATTACCCATACGATTGATCATATCGCTGAAAAGTTATTCAAAAAAGATCGTGAAATGTTTTATCACGGAATACAAACTGAAGAGAAAATTTTTGAGGGTTCACCCCAGAAGAGTTGAACCATTCGTTTTCCCTATACTCGGCGAAGTGTTTTGCACTTCACCACTACATTAATCTGGTTTTGCGTCGAAGTCCAGAAGACTTCGACGAGCGGAGGAAAGAGCGCGATAATTTCACTCTGTACAAGTAGAGAAATAAAATCCACCATCAAAATTACATACGATCAATAGCTGTTTTATCAGCACTTGCCTTCGTATCGATGGCTCTTTTGTCGGCCCCAGCTTTCGCAACAATTGCCGCTTCTGCGGCAGTTTTTCCTCTATCAATTGCCGCTTTTTCAGCCGCCGCAGAATTAGCGATACCAGCTTTGAGAGCTGCTTTTGCAGTTACATCCATATAATAATAATTAAAGAATTAAACTATTTTATTTCCACGAATGATCCTGAGGAGCAAGACCACAATTGCTATGACTAACAAAAAATGTATGTATCCTCCCAAGGTGTAGGAACTCACTAATCCCAGCACCCATAATACGAGGAGGATTACGAAAATTGTCCAAAGCATAAATTTTGTGTTAAAGAATAAGCACAGAGCAAATTCAATACTACGCCTCTTTATTCTGAATAGATAGTGGCTAATGACAGAACTCTGTTCTGCGACCACAGAAACAAAATAACATTTTGGTTCGGCGGAGTTCCTTTCACTTCGTTTCAGGAGACTCCGCCGGGGGAAGGTTCAACTCTTTTGAGTTGAACCTTTCGTTTCTATAGCACCATAAATTACGATTTGTTTGTTATGAAGAAGAGGAAATGTTGTGGAGCAATTTTTACGAAAATATTTTACTGCGCCCTGGTGGAGAGGACGGGAATCAAACCCGCTGACCCGGGTCTCAATCCCAGGCAGTGCATCAGCACCCTCCCCATAATCACCAGGGCATTTTTCATAATATCTGAAGAGTGAAGAATACAAAAAAGACCACTTCCTCGCGGAGTAGTCCTAATTGTTGAGACCCGGGTCTAACAGGAAAGTACTGTGTACTAACTTGGGCTCCACTATCATACAAAATCCTTGTTGAAAGTTCAAGAGGAATTTAGCATTTCTTCTCTTTCTTCAGCGCGAAAGTGTCGACGGACTCCGACGACAGAAGAAAACTGGCAAAAATCGACTTTACTCAGAGCTTCTTTATGAAGTTAAAAACGGTCATTTTTGCTTACTGCTCAATTTTTTCTAATCTTCATAAGAATTCTCTCTTTCTTCACTTTGCATTCATCTCATGGAAATAAGTTTTTTTAGTAAAAACATCGAAATCTTTATCGAAGAAATGGACGCTTTGACTATAGCAAAAGCTTTGCGTACTTTGGATCTTCTCGTAAAATTCTCAAACAAATTGAGCATGCCTCATAGTAAAAAGATTGAAAGAAATCTTTTTGAATTGAGAATAAGAGGAAAACAAGAATTACGAATTTTATACTGCTTTCATAAAAATGCTATTGTGCTTCTTCATGCCTTCATCAAAAAAACTCAAAAAATTCCTCAGAAGCACATTCTTTTGGCAAAGAAACGTTTAGATTCTCTTGAAAATACATAACATATACGTTATAATTTATCTGTATGAAAAAATATGCAAATTTTAAAAATCGGCTCCTAGAAGAGAAAGGGATACGCAAGGCTTATGATAAGCTCGCTCCTGAATTTGAAATTGCTCAAGCAGTTATTGAAAAGCGTCTTCAAAAAGGACTTACGCAATCTGCGCTTGCGCAAAAAGTGGGGACAAAACAATCTGCTATTTCGCGGCTGGAATCAGGAAATTACAATCCGAGCATTCATTTTCTTGAGAAAGTAGCAAAGGCATTAAACTTGAGTTTGACTGTTTCACTTTCAAACAGAATCTAACAGAAGCGGATAAATTACACTTCACCGCTCCATTAACTTTTGCTGGAACTGGCTTGTAGCCAGTTCCTAAACGTTTGGGACCCGCCTGCAAGGCGGCTCCCGCTAAAAGAGTTACCCCCTCGAAAGTGTGTTGTTACAGAGCCTTGGACTTTATCTCATCTGACATTTTCTCAATTTTTTCAATGAGTAACTCTTTCTTCGATTTTTCTCCTGAACGAATTCTTCGTTCCAACTCAAAAATATCTTCGTTACCATATTCAAGTGGCTTATATTTTCGGGGGAACTCAAATAAAATAAAATGTTCGATCAGCTCAAAGATGCTTATATAACAAATATTATCTTTACAGAATACGTAATTTAGATATTGTTTTCCAGATCTCATTGATTTTGGTCTTTTCTTTGAGTTCATGTGAGTATCCGCAACTCTTTCAAGAACCTGTTTTTCTGTTAAATTCGGCATTTCTTTTTTATTTTTCCAATATACTTCAAGATATTTTTTAAT
>JACRHZ010000008.1 GCA_016220175.1 Candidatus Peregrinibacteria bacterium | reverse complement strand
CTCAAAAAGGAGTTATCTGCCTGGCAAAAACAACGCAATCAAAGTCTATCAACAATTCAATGGAAATTCACAAAGCAAGATGCTGACCAAAAACTACAGAGACACTATACATGAAATTATTTATTGGAAATTATACTAGTGATACTTTTGTCTTTGTAAAGCATGGGGGAAGGTCATAAAAATTATCGTGAAATTGAGTTTGAATATTCAGGAATAGCACCAGGCTGTGCTGAAATTATAGTGATAGTACTAGCATTAATTGGGAGTTGTCTAGCCCCCAAGATTCTGAATCCAGAGAAACCTGAACACGCTATTTCTGCGCAAATAGAAGCAACAAGGCAGAATATAACAAACCAATTTCGAGAAGGCGCGAACAAATAAATAATTTTCATTGAGGAAAAACATACAGAAATTCTTTTTTGAAGTTCTATTGATGGTGTGCATAAGCGTTGCACTTCTGATGTAAAAGTGATACACTTTTCATGTTTGAGAATTCTTTCATCACAATATGCCTACAACAAAAAAGCGTCTTAACATCACACTTTCCCCAGAATTAGAATATACGATCGCTCTTTTGGCAAAAAGAGATCATGTTCCTCTCGCGACAAAAGCAACAGAACTCTTAAAAACCGCAATTGAGATTGATGAAGATGATATTTTAATTCAAATTGCAGAAGAGAGAGATACAAAAAATGCGAAATTTGTCTCTCATGAAGAAGCATGGGGATAAAATATATACTTCAATACCATTCGGAAGTGCAGAAAAAAGATATTCCTTCTTTAGGTTCTGCTGAAAAAGAACAAATTAAAAAAACTATTGAACAAAAACTCGTTCTCGAACCTGAGAAATTTGGAAAACCACTCAGGAAATCATTGAAAGGATATCGCAAACTCAGAGTGGGGAAATATCGAATAGTTTTTCGTATTGAAAAAAATATCGTCAAGATATTGGCTATACATCATCGACAAGATGTGTATCAAATATCAATTGTACGAATAAAATTCGAATAATGAAACTTCAATTATGTGATTTTTTCAAAATCTCCTTCGCTCCTTCGCAATCCTTCGTAATTTGCTTCTTCAATTCTTCCTCAGAATCAAACTTTTTTACATCACGAATCTTTTCGCCAATGATGTCAAATTCAATTGGCGAATTTTCTGGAATATCTGAAAATGAGACGCGATGAATCGCGTCTCTACTAGAAAAAATATGAATTTCGACACTCATGTCGAAACTGTCAAAAGTTGGGCGAGGACCGATGTGGACAATGCCTTCAAAAGGGTCACCCGTAGGCGGGTGACCCTCACTTGTGAAGATTTTTCCACGGACAGCGAATACACCTTCATGATTTTGCGAGGGACGCATGTATGCGTCCCCTACGTGCAATTCAACATTTACCGTCGGAAATCCGATTTTTCTCCCGCGTCCTTCGCCTGTGATGGTATGGCCGGAAAATTGCATGATATTTCTGGAAAGCGACACGGCGCCGTGTCGCTTTCAGGATAAAGAATCTGCCAAATTCAGCGCAAAATCATCCGTCATCCCTGCAATAAAATCCTTGAGAACGACCTCTTTTCTTTCGCCAAATTGGACAAGCTGGTAATAATTCTCTGGAAGACTTTCGGGATGATCATATAAATAAAAGAAAAGCTTTTTAATCGTTTCTTTTCCATTTGTACTCTGCGCAATTACTTGTGAACTTTTATAAAAACATGAAAAGAGAAAATGCCGAAGCTGCGTATTCATATCTTCCATTTCCTGAGAAAATCCGACTATTTTTTCTTTTGAATTACGAATATCATCTGGTGTTTTCGGCTTCAGTTCAGCGATTTTACGAGCGCTTTCTTTTGAAAGATTTTCGACCATTTCATTAATAAGCCCAGAAACAAGACGTGAAATCCAAACCTCTTCTGACCCGCCACTCGGAATTTTTGCCATAACTTTTTGCCAAATATCTAGTTTTGAAAGATCATCGAGAGACAAGATTCCGCTCCGGAGCCCATCATCAATATCATGGTTTTGGTACGCGATTTGATCTGCAGAATCCACAATTTGTGCTTCTAAAAAAGCATTTTCAGCGAGTTTATGTTTTTGTCGATCATGCGGAGACACGTGTTTAAAAAGTCCCTCTCGGCTTTCTTTCGTGAGATTCAGTCCATCGTAATTTGGATTTCGTTTTTCGAGAATTTCGACAATTCTTCGGCTCTGAGCGTTATGTTCAAAATCAAGCCCAAATCGATGCATGAGTTCTCGCATTGCTTCTTCACCGGCGTGTCCAAAAGGAGTATGTCCGAGATCATGCGCAAGAGCGATTGTTTCTGAGAGATCTTCATTTCCCTGAAGAATTCGAGCAAGCGACCTCGCAATTTGAGCAACTTCAAGAGTGTGTGTAAGACGAGATCTGAAATGGTCGCCATAATGCGCCACAAATACCTGGGTTTTTCCTTTGAGACGTCTGAATGCTTTGGAATGAAGCACACGATCTCGATCGCGTTGAAATTCAAGCCGTGTTGGAGACTTCAATTCTTCATGATCTCTTCCCTTGCTTTCGACATTCCGAATCGCATACGGAGGAAGCATGTGAAGTTCACGGTTTTCGAGATCTTGGCGAGTGAGGAGAAAAGTCATAAGAAAGAATTTTTAATTTTGAAATTTTAAATTTCTAAATAAATCTTAATTTCTAAAATTTAATTTTTAAATGATTTTATAAAGAATTTCTTTTGATTTTTGCGAAGATAAGGGTTAATTCATGAGCTTCTTTCCAGAGTTTTCTACAAATATCAGCTTTTTCGGGAGAAGCTTTTGCGATCATTCTAAGCCAATATTTTGTTTCATTCGACTCCTTTGTAGAAATAGCTATTTTATTTCGAAAATCTCTCTTGGAACTGGCGTAATTTGCCTCCATATAGTTTGCGCCAATACTTGTTGAAGATCTGATCAGCTGATGGAATAATGGCTTCAATATATCATTCGTTTGAATTGATTTTATAAACTCAATAACATTTTCTCCAAATTTTGCCGAACGCTCTTCCAAGTCATAATTCATAGTATTTAAAAATTAGAAATTAAGATTTATTTAGAAATTTAAAATTTCAAAATTAAAAATTCCCTCGTATATCTACAATTTTCATCTGCACCCGCCTCTCTCCATTCCATTCTCTCACTTCCGGCGATGCCAGTATATCAATTTCTTTGTCTTGAGAAAGCCTATCAAGAAGAGCGCCCTGCCCAAAGAATATTCCGGAAAATCTTTGCCCGTGCTGATTTTCGAGAAAAAGCGAAAGATGCTTATTCCCATTCCCACAAGCTTTCGAATTTTTGATCTTCATTTTTGGAAAATGAAACAACGGATTCGGGTTTCCTGTACCAAAAGGAGCGCAATTCTCGAGCTCCAAAATTTCTTCTGCATGAATTTTTTCATGGTGAGAAAAATCAAAATCAATATGCTGCAGAATCTCTTCCGTGCCACGAGATTTTTCTACATACCGAAGAAAAGCGGATTCAAAGAGCGAGTATTTTTCCGAAGATATCGAGAATCCTGCAGCAATAGCATGTCCGCCAAATCCCAAAAAAAGATCTGGATTTTCTTCAGCAACATTCTTCAGTGCTTTTGAAAAATGAAAATCATCAGGTCCACGACATGAGCCAATCATTTTCTGTTGTCGGACCTCGACAACAACAGTTGGTTTTCCATATTTTTCACAGATTTTTCCGGCGAGAAGTCCAAGAATTCCAGATGGCCATTCTTCGCTTTTGAGGAGAAATGCCGGAAGATTTTGTCCTCTTCCATCAATCATCTTCTCCGCTTTTTCTAAAAAAATTTCCACAAGATCTTGTCTCCTGTGATTAAGAGTTTCGAGCTCAAGTGCACGAGTATGATTTCCGAGGAGAAGTTCTAAAGAAATATGCGGATCAGAAAGACGTCCTGCCGCATTGAGTCTGGGGGCGAGATAAAACGCAATTTGCTCCGCATTCAAAGAATCAGCAGCGCTTTTCGACATATCGAGGAGACTTCGAAGTCCAGGATTTTTCGTATTTTTTAGGTGCTCAAGACCGAGCAGTGTAATTATTCTATTTTGTCCCTGTAAAATACCACAATCGGCAATGGTCCCGAGCACTGCAAGCTCGAGGAGCTGCTCCAAAGATCGCCTGCTTTTTTCTTTTCCATACACACGGAGAAGAAGACCATAACACAAGAAAAACGCCACACCAGAACCCGTAATGTGTTTGTCGGGAAAAAGTTCGCTCTCAAGAAGTGGGTGCAGGATAGCATATGCAGGCGGAAGCTCTTCTTTAAGAGAATGATGATCCGTAATAATGACATCAATATTTTCTTTTTGAAGAGCTTCAATTTCGCGTCTATTTGAAATTCCACAGTCCGTTGTGAGAACAAGTGAAGTTCCGGAGTTTTTTATTTCTTCAGCAATGTGGGAAGAAAGGCCATATCCTTCCTCTCTTCTCGGAAGCCTGTACGAAACATTTGCGCCCAGCATCTTCATTGTCAAAAATAGTTGAGCAACTCCACTCATGCCATCAACATCATAATCACCAAAAATAAGGATCTTTTCACCTTTTTCAAGAGCATTTTGTATGCGAGAAACGCTTCTTTCCATATCACAAAAAAGAAAAGGATCGAAGAGTTTTTCAAATGTTGCATCAGTAAAATCCGCTTCGGAACGATTTCGAACATCCAGAAGGTTTTTAAAAAGCGATTTCTCTGAAGAAAATTTTCCTCGCTCGCGCCAAATTTTTCCAAGAAATGAAATCATCAGAAGCAATTATAAGTGGAAAATGCCAAATGCAAAAATGGGAAGAATTTATTTTCTTGAAAAAAAACTTTCCTTTCCTGAGAGACACGGTATAATGGAGAAAAATATGGGGGAAAGCACTTGTGAAAAAGAGGGATTTTTGATATAATAAGCTGAAAATCTTCTTTCATTTTTCCATTTTCTTTCATTTTTTTATATGAATACACGATTCTTTTCTCGCAATGTACTTCTCGTAGGAACAGCTTTGCTCCTTGCAGTCGTGGCACATGCGGGACTTCTTCCTGCTACAAAAGCACTCGCAGCCATAGATGTACCTCGCGTGGATATTGCCCCTTCGTCTGATCTCAAAACAGCCGTCATTGGATTCATTAATTATTTCCTCGGCTTCCTCGGACTCGTTGCGGTAGCGTTTGTTATCTACGCAGGTGTCCTCATGGTGACTTCGCAAGGCGAGGATGAATCGACTGGAAAAGCAAAGAAAATCTTGCTGTGGTCTGGAGTCGGAATCATTATCATCATGCTTTCATATGCGATTGTACAACTCGTGGTTCGAGCCGGAGAGACGATAGCATAGGAAAAAAGATTTGTTTTCTGGGAAAATGAAAAAACGTTGATATCTTTATATCGAAGAGAGAGAAGGGATGAATTTCGGTTCATCCTTTCTTTTCGCGAAACCGTCATTTAATACTGCTTCGCTTTTAAAAGGATACTCAATTTTAGTATTATGCCACGAAGCTTTCTCTGCTCCATTATTGTTTCAAAAGCTTCGCAGTATTGAAAAGTGCTATTTTTAAAGCGAAGTGGTATAAGAACATCTCCTACACATACGGAGAAAGTTCTTCTTTTGGTATAAATACTCGGTTATCATCTTGAACAAGAATCATTTTTTTCTCTGGAATTACCTCCTGAATATCCTGAAAACTAAAAATTCTCTTCGAGATGGGAATGAGAAGAATTGATTTTTGACATTCAATTTTCGTAACAACAAAAAGGAGTGGATCAATCCAAATCTCCTGAACGTTCCCATAAAAAGTCCCTGTTTTCGAACACACGGAAAATTCTTTCCAATTTTCCCCTGGTGTATCATGAAGAAAATCTCCAGAAGTCTTCCATCCATGTTTCTTCTCGATAACCGCATCGGGAGAAAGCACTCCGTGGAGAGTAAGAATTCCCGTTACTTTTCCCGTTTGAGAATCCACATAAATTCCTGTAGGAATTTCAAAGGTTCCGTTTGGCATCTCAATAGGGATAGCGCAGAGACGTGAGAGAGGAAGACTCATGGATCTAGTATAGGTGAAATTACGAGAAATGGTACCGCTTTATTTCCTTAGTTTTTATATCGGAACATGACCATATACCTCCTTTGAAATTCTCTTTTTTTCAGTAACATTAAATTCCAATGGTTTTTTGAGAAAAAGACGTATTTGCGCATCAAGAGCCGGAAAAGATCCAAAGATAATAATGACTATGGGGAGAAAAATCCATTGCCAGAAGAGGGAGAAGAACTTCTTTCTCGTTGGAGCTTTTGGCAAGGTAATAAGAGAAACGGTCATGGATAAAACAATTCCAATGATCGCAACTCCAAAAAAGTTTTGGAGAAGATACGCCAAATTTACCGAAATATTTGTTTCACTAAATTCAGAACTCACTATTTGAGGCATTCGAATCGTAAATGTCACAAAAATTGCTGTAGTTGCCCACATAATATGCCCTTCTACGAGTCTCACAAATTGAAGAATCGTTTTTCCCAAGGGAAGCTCACGACGTTTTTTCCAAAAATTCACAGCGCAAAAAGGAATATCACTACATCCCCACGCCCATCTTCGCATTTGTTTGTATTGTCCCAAAACTGACCTGTAATAATTCGCATTGAGCACGGCATCCTGATAAATCGGGATAAAGAGAGGAACAACTTCATATTCTCCCTTGAAATGAAGAAAAGACCTCCAGAACTGATGTCCGTCTTCCACAATAGTGTCCACTGCCCAATAGTTCATTTCTTGAAGAGCAAGAAGCGGCTGAGCATGAGAAGAAAAGTTCCGAAGTCGATCAGGGCGACCACTTTCAATCATATGCCAGAATCCACTGGAAATGGCGAGAATTCTGTTGAGGAGAGGAACATCCCAAATATTGTTATAAAAAAGAGGAAGGGGCTGATAGCTCTGTTTTTGTCGATTGTTTTGAAGGCAAAAATGATACGTAAGACATGAAAAATATTGCACATCCACCTTGTTGTCAGAATCGAGAGTAGTCACGAGAATATTTCGGAGATCTTCATGAAGAGCAATCTGTGCAGAGACTTCTCGAACCGCAAAACTAATGTTTGAGCCCTTCCCCTGAACTTCTCCCGAAATGCCACCTGGATGTTCAACAAAAAAAAGATTTCCGAATATACCAGAAAATTCGTGTTTGAGAATTTCTGAATTTTTTCTCCCCAAAACGGATTTTCGTTCTTCTGTCGCAAGACATACAAATAATTTTTGAAGATCAAAATCCGAATTTTGAAGAGAAAAAAAGGTTTCTCGTAAAATTTCAATATCCTCATCGTACATTGCAATGATGACGAGATGTTTTACTTCTCTTGGAGAAATCCAATCTTTTTTCTGAATGAGTACATCACGAATATTTTTTTCCTCTCTTGTTAAGCATTCACCAGTTTCGAGACTGATTATTTTTTTTGCCCAATTCTCTGCTGCTGATTTCTTAAATTTCCAGAACGAAAATATGAGGAAAACAGAATATTCCACGGTTCGCATAAACCACAAAAATGCATATATCACCACAGAAACAGCGACTGCTTTTGGATACGAAAACGAGAGAAAAATCGGAACGAGAAGAAGAGAAAACGACAAAGTGGCAGGAAAAATCTCCCAAAAACGCCGATAGAGATATTCGCATGAAATCTTCATGGTCATAAGAGCGAAAAAGAAGATTTTTTCTCATCATACTTTGTTCCTGTCTTGATCACCACAGTATCTTCTGTCCCTCTGCTCCGCGATGATATTTCCCAAAATCAGAGAAATTTTGAAGAGCATAAGCTCCATCTTGAACTGGACCTTCTCGGCACATTCGCTCCCCTGTTCCATCTACAGTACATTGTCCGCATACGCCAAATCCACATTTCATATATCTTTCGAGAGAGACTTCACAGGGAACGGATTTTGCGACGCACATTTCTGCAATCACCTTCATCATTTTTTCCGGTCCACACGTCTGAACAAGGTCAATTTTTTCCTTCATAAGGAGACGTTCAAGAATATGAGTCACAAATCCACGTTCTCCTTTTGAGCCATCGTCTGTAGTAACAAAAGTTCGGAATCCAGACTCAGAACACTCTTTTTCAAAAAGAACATTTTGTCCTGACCGTGCACCGGTAATTGCGGTAACAGTATTCCCATTCTCAAGATGCCATACTCCACAATTATGAAGCGGAGCCATTCCATATCCACCGCCCACAAGAACAATATTTTTCTTTTTGGGAAGAGAATATCCTTTCCCAAATGGACCTCGAATCCCAATTGTGTCGCCGGGACGAAATGAACAAAGCGCATGTGAAAATGGTCCAACATCAGCAACCATAAGCCAAAACTCTCCATTTTTATCCCGAGAAATAGAAAAGGGTTTTTCATCTTTTCCCGGAATCCACACCATGACAAACTGTCCGGGAAAAGATTCCATTGAGACGTGAAAAACAAAAGTTTTTACCCCCTTAGCTGAGTCAAAAATTCTCTGAATTGGAATCGCGAGAGGACTGTTATTTCTCATTATGGGAAAGTAAGAATATCTCAAAAAAAGAGTCTCAAAAATGAAGAGAAAATGCAAGATGGAGAGATCAAGCAAAAATCCAGTCTTTTCAATCTTCATTCTGAAAAACAAGTCCTGCATAAATTCCAAAAAGAATCATCCCAAGAGTACTTGTAATGAGAAGATGATCAAAAAGTGCAAAAGTACAGACTGCAGCACTTATACCAAAAAACAACTTTCTGCGTTTAGGATCGGCATTTGCGAATATTTTTCTAATGATACTTCCTGAGAGAAATGCGAATATCAAAAATCCGACAATTCCTGTTTCACTTAAAATAAGAAGAAATACATTATGCACTGGCTGAAGTTGCCAGGGAAAAATGGGGACTATTTTTACGGCTTCTGAAAGAGAATTTCCAAGCCCAAGCCCAAAAATAGGATGTTTCAAAAAAATCTGAAAACTCACAAAAATTTGTAAAATTCTTTCAGATTCTGAAACAGACATATTGTCAAAAGTATGGCGAAAGAATATTACAAAAACACTCAGAACACTAAGAATAATAAAGGAGACAATGCGCTTGTCGATTTTGTCTAAAGTGTCGAAGCTGGCAATACTTCCAATGATAAGAGCAATGAGGGTTGCTTTGGAAAATGTGCAAAAAATTCCGAGAACAAGAAGAATTCGAAGCACTCTCCATTTTTGTATATTTTCGAGGAGGAGAAAAAATACAAAAACTAAAAAAAATCCAAGAATGTTTGGATGCTCAAGAGTACCTGTTGCCCTCCAGATTTCTCCAAATGGCGTTCGAAGGACAGGATCTCCAATAGGGAAAATTTCCGGAGAAAAAAAACTAAAGAGTGTTTGAGAAATTCCGAGAAGTGCTTCAAAAAGTCCGATATATGCCAACACGGAAACAAAAGATGTTTCACGAAAAAAATGATGGATAATTCCATAAAAAATTCCACCAACCATACACCACTTCAAAAGAAAATTGAGCGCCGCTCCAGAGACATTCCCCCCCCAAAGAGAGATACTTCCTACGACGAGAAAAAAGCTCCAAGAGAAAATGAGTGAGTGAGGAATCTTTTCTTTGTGTTTTGCATCATGGATGGAGCCGAGGTTCCATATTCCCAGAATAATGAGGAGAAATCCAAAAATGAAGAAACTCGGAGGCCAAAAAACTGTAGAAAATGGAGAAAAAATCCCACTCCAAAAACTCCCACTTTCCTCCACGTGAAATTTCATCGGAAGAAAAAGAGAAATGAGAAACGCTCCCCAGCAAATCTGAATCGCAGTGAACATCTTGCCGCTGCTGCGATGAGGGGAAGAGGAGACCATTTCTCGGTGGTTCCAAAAGAGACTATGATGCAAAGCAATTTTCTTCAGACTCAGGTTTTTCCATTTTTTTGAGAATGCAGTTCATCTGCTTTTCAGCGGTCTGAATACCGGCATCGACCGAAGTTTTGTTTTTTACAATTTCATCAACCACTTTTCCGAAAATCTCAAAAAATGCTTTTGGCTGGCGGGTAAGAAGGCTCTTTGCATACGGAGCCTGTCTCGCAAATGTCCCCCAGAATTTTTCTGTCGATTGTTCTTCGATCATATCTTGTCGAGACGTAGGTTTATTCGTTTTTTTGTGATATTCAACAAGACTCTCACGCGTTGAGAGAAATTTCAAAAAATCCCAAGCCACTTCGGAATTTTCACTCGTTCGTGAGACGACAAACGGATAATATTTTGCAAAAGCATCATTTTTTCCATTTTCAGTGGAAGTGGAGAACTGAGGAGATGGAGCGACTCCTACATTTTCCATCTGAATAGTTTGTTCGTTGGCGCGGGCAAGTCCATCTATCGCAATTTTAATCTCATTATACATATTGGAAAAACCAAAGATCATAGCAGTCTTTCCGCGGGCAAATACACCGATTTCCTTTTGTTCCGGATAAAGACTGGTAATATTCAAATTCCAAGACGCATGTTGAGAACTCGGAAGAGCAAAACTTGTATAGAGCTTCACTGCTTCTTTTACCGGGAAAAACGGATTCCCCGTTCCCGGACTCACCCCTTGAGCTCTCGAAAATTGCGCCTTTGCCCCCAAAGGCTCAAAAAGCTCTGCGCCCTCCTCAAGAAGAAGAAGCGAAAGAATATCGGGAAAATGCGAAATGTTCACAGCTTGCCCCAAAGCGATACCAGAAAGAGAAAATCTTTCAATACTCGTGTCGGCTTTTGAGAGAGCAAACGCTTGTTCCTCAAGGTCTTTCCACGTTTCAGCAGGCTTATTCGTAGAAGGAAGGTTATCGCGAAAAAGCTCCTTGTTATAATAAATAGCAAGCGTATCAATAAAGAGAGAGACTCCCCAAACCTGATCAAATCCATCGGCATCGGGAAGCACCAAATCGTCGTTTGCAACGCCGAGGAATGTCTCAGCAAATGTTTCAGGAATAAACGTATCTTTTGGAGACGGAAGTATTTTCTTAAGATAGCTTTGAACTGAGTCATTCCTGATAGCGAAAATATCTGGACCTCGCCCTTCCGCAAGCTCATTCAAAACGAGGTTTTCATACTCTTCCACATTTTGGAATTTTTTATAGGTAATATCTATATCGCGATGTTCACTTTCGTATGCTTGAATTTGACCTCGGAATGCATCTTCTGGATCAAAAAGGTTATAAAATACAAGAGTCTTTTTTTCCGTCTGAGTCGTTCCCGCTTTTGGATCAGGGGCCCCAGGATCCTCTCTTTTGGTACACCCAGAAAAGGCAAGAATGAGAATAAGAAGAAGGATGGGAAGAATTCTTTTCATTTTTTCTTTCTGAAGAAAAGCTGAGCGCAAGTTTTTCGCTCACGAACATTTTCTCTTTTTTCCTTATGAAGAGCAAATTATTTTCTCCATAAAAACGATGAAAAATGTGCACTGCTGCGTCAACTGCGCCAAAATTCGCTCGCCGTACCTAAAAGCACGACTCGCTGGAATTTTGGCTTGTTTCCTTGCATTGCAGCATTTTTGATCGTTTTTAGTTCAAATAAATATACCTCAATGTTTCTTGAGCTTCTGGATGAGCTTCCGAGAAAATTGCAAAGGACCTTTTGCTCGCAAGTATTGAATTCCGGCCTTCATTTTTGAAAACATACGGGCAGAATCTAAAAGGACTCTCCACGAATGAGCGCTGAGAGGGATGTCTTTTTCGAGCCACAACCTGATTGGAGTACATACGAGTTCATTTACCAGGATGTTTCGACAAACTTCGCCAGCATTTTTTGAATATGTCAAAAGAAGTTCTTTGTTTTTCTCAAGCTCTAAAATTGAATTTTTGATTTCGACAAAGTTGCCACTTTCGACAACCTGTCCACACTGCCATTTTCGAATATCATGTGCTATTTCACTTCCTTCTGTGGTGATCAAGGGGAGACCGAATTGGAGCATTTCTGTAAGCCGATTTCTCGCGCCTGTTTCTGTTTCAATGCACAAAATATCAGCCATTATTCCCACATTACTTTCTTCATATACTTTGGGAATATACTCCGGCTCGATCCATCCGAGAAAAATAAATCGATCTTGATAAGGAGATGCCTTTACCATTTTTTTAAATCGAGAAAAAGTATTCTCAGCGATATTCGGAATACTTCCTCCAGTTGTCACAAAATAAATATGGTCATTTTCTTTCATGGCTTCTTCAGTTCCATGAAACATCGTTGTGGCATCAAGCCAATTATTAAATCCGCCAACTTGAAGGAGAACAAACGCATTTTCTGGGACTCTTGTCCCTCGAAAATACTTCTTTTCATCGTGGTTCCTTTGAGAGAGAAGATTTTGTGGAACATTTGGAATGGCATGAACAAAATTTTCCAGAAATACTTCCTTCGTAAGTCGTCCCAAAGATGCGAGTTCTCCTAGCGTTGCAAATCGCTGTGCGCGTGAAACAGTTGAAATGCCGTCTGCTCTGAGGAGAATTGCTTTCTCTTGCTCCCATGCCTGAGCAATAAATGCATTGTGCTGAAGCTCACTGCTTTGCGCTTGTATTTCCGCCATAATCCATCCATTGAGATCCGCCCAAAAAGGAACTGACGAATCAATTACTTCTGAGGCAACATACGCAGGGAATGTATTCACCGCAATAACAGCATCAAATTTTTGTTTCGCATAAATTTCAGCGATTTTTATAAAGAGATGAGGACTTCTTCTGGAAATTTCAAAAGTGCGATCATTCTTCCAAATTCCGTGGTCATACTCATCTCCAATGAGGATAACTTTTACGCGATGAGAATTTTGAAGAGCACGAAGAAACTGGTATGTTCTGAGACCTCCGGCATTACACATCGGATGTTCTGAGTCTGGAAGTGGGCCCGCTCCAAAAAGGAGAATGTGTTTCATAAAGATGTTTTTCTTGACGATTTGTACTCGGAAGCCAAGCGAAAGTCAAGGAAGTGCAAAACTCAAAGATCAAAACAAAGCATTTTAAATTTCGCACTTCAAATTGCCGCTTGCAACTCCATATTCTTTTTGTAAGAATTCAGACATACACACAATATCTTTGAGTTTTGATCTTCCTTCTATGCAATTCCTCCTCCAAAACACCCTCAGTGGACAAAAAGAGACATTTTCGCCAAAGCACGGGAATCAAGTTGATTACTACTCTTGCGGTCCGACTGTCTACAATGTTGTCCACATTGGCAACTTACGAGCGTTCCTCAACGCAGACACTCTTTATCGCTGGATGAAATATGGCATGAAATACGATGTTCGCTGGGTGATGAACATTACCGATGTTGACGATAAAACCATTCGAGACTCTCAGAAAGAATTTCCAGAGATGAATCCGATGGAGGCTTTACTCAAGTTTACGAGAAAATACGAAGAGTTTTTCTTTCGAGATCTCGAAATCCTGAGTATTCATCGAGATTCTTTTTATAAAAACCCAAGAGCGACTGAGTCTATTCCTGAAATGCAGGAACTCATTCGGAGCATCATGGAAAGTGGAATTGGCTATGAAAAAGATGGTTCCATTTACTTTTCTTTGGAGAAATACACCGAAAAAAGCACATACGGAAGACTTGTTCATCTTAACCTTGATGCCATGAAAACAGGCTCTCGAACGCTTGCCGATGAAATTGAAAAAGAAAATGTGCAAGATTTTGTCCTTTGGAAAGCGCACAAAGAAGGGGAGCCATCTTGGGCCTTTTCTCTGAATGGGAAAAACTTTCCCGGAAGACCGGGGTGGCATATTGAGTGCAGTGCAATGTCGAAAGCAGCATTTAAAAAATTTCCTTTTGATATTCATTCTGGCGGAGTAGATCTCAAGTTTCCGCATCACGAAGATGAGATTGCTCAGAGCACTGCTGGTTACGCTGAAGATACTGCCAGGTTTTGGGTACACAATGAACATCTCCTCGTTCAAGGCAAAAAAATGTCGAAGTCACTGGGGAATTTTTATACTCTCCATGACCTTATGAAAAAGGGATTTTCTCCTGCGGCAATTCGCTTTTTTCTCGTCACGAATCATTATCAAACAAAGCTCAATCTTTCTGACGAGTCAATTTTTGCGGCAAAAAATTCGTTAGATCGCATTCACAATAAGGTGAGAGAAATTCAGAAAAATCCGGCAAAACAGGGGAAAAGCTTAAAAAAATACCGACAATCTTTTGAAGACGCTCTGTGTGATGATTTGAATACTCCTCAGGCAGCTGCGACTCTCTTTGAAGCGCTCGACGCTGAGTCGCCTCACCTTGAGGAGCTCGAAGAGTTTCTCCGCTTTGCCGAACAAATTTTTGGCGTTAATTTTTCCCCAAAGAACATTGAGGTTCCAGAAAAAATTCTCTCTCTCGCCAAGAAAAGGCAAGACGCAAGGAAAAGGAAAGATTGGAAAATGGCGGATGAACTCAGAAAGGAAATAGAATCACGAGGATATGAGGTGAGGGATGAGAAAGAAGGCATTGATTTTTTACAACAAAAATAGAGAGAATACTTCAGAATTTATTGCTTAAGCATGGCTCGCAATATAATTATTTCTAAAGGCGAAGATGGGTTTTTTATAGCGAATGTCCCGAGTTTACCAGGGTGTTTTTCACAAGGAAAAACCTACGCCGCAGTCCTCAAAAACATTACGGAGGCAATAGAACTCTATACTAAGGCTATTGAAAACAATTGATTACTTTGTTCAGCATATAGGAAAAAAGAAAAAGTTTTAATATTCCCTTTGAAAAAGCTCTTCGCGCTCCTCATTTGGCTCTGTTTCTTCATTTCCGGATCACTCCTTTCACTTTTTTATGTGCAGGGATGGAGGTTTGAATTCGCCACTGGTGAAGTCATGAAAACTGGAGTTCTTAGCATTTCTACAATTCCAGAAGAAGCGACACTTATTTTTTTAGATGACAAATTTGTCGGAAAGTCCCCGCAAGTTTTTCGCGGATTTCCTCTCGGAAAAGTACATGTTCGGCTTGAAGCGAGTAATTCAATTCCTCTTGAAACAGATCTCGTGGTTCGGGAAGATTTTGTAACAGAACTTGCGCATATCCACCTTCTTCCCAAAAATCCTCGAACTTTTATTACTCCGATTGGAAGCGCTGAGGAGGTCGTCTGGGATTCTGAAAAAAGAGGATATGTACGGCTCTTTCATGATCTCAGCATTATTGACGTGGTGAATTTCGTGACTTCTGAAAAATCAATTATTGAACTTACAGCGCCTCCGCGAAGCATTACTCTTACCAAAGAAGGAAAGCTCATGGCAACGCTCGAAAATGGCGCCATAGAGGCGCAAGATGTTTTTTCACAGGGAATTTTTTCTTCTGAAAAAGTGAGGAATATTGAAAATTTTTTCTCACTTCAAAGGCAAAAACTTCTTTCTTTCGAAAAAAATGAACTCTTTTTGAAGGATGTAAAAACCAAAAAAATCACAAAAGCATTTGCTCTGTCAGAACAAATTTTAGAAGCCTCATGGCTGAGTAAAAGCGATGATATCCTTATTGTAACGCCATCACAAATACTTTTTTGGAATGATGTAATGAAAACATCTCGAGTATTTCTTTCGGGTCTCAGTATCACAGAAACATTTTTTCTTTCGGATCAAAAACAGCTTATTTACAAAGAAAACAACATATGGAATAGTATTATTTTTGAAAAAAATTAATTCTTCTTTGGTCAAATTTTTGATTCAAAAACACTGAAACACTTGTAAAAATTCTTTTATAAAAAATGTATACAGTGAAACATGAAAACACAGTCTGCACCTTGTGTTTCATGGTTTTTGTATGTTTCTCTTCTGGCAAAAAAAAGTGTTTCACTTTTGAGAGGAAAAAGCACATATTTTTATTGACACCCTCCCTGCAAACCCGTAATATTCCTGCGATATATTTCGGGGCAAAACGCGTGGCGAGGGATTTTTTACTAAATTGATGCTTGTGGCCGAGTGGCCAAGTCAGGAGAGAGAGGTCTTTAAAATATCGGCAAAATGACAAACGGAAAGCAAAATTTTTACTCCGCTTCAGCGGAGTTAGATTTTAAATTTTAGATTAAATTAAGTTCGAATCTCCCTACAAACTGCGTACATTCTTCACCACCTGGTTTTTGGAAGATGCATGCATTCAAAGAAAATACATACCTACTGACTTTTGAAAAACGTTGTTTTCGTGAGTGGATATTTTTTTCACTCCGTTAATTTTTGAATTCTTGCTTTTGCAAAAAATTCAATTTTTTATTTCATTTTTTTATCCATATATTTTATGAAAACGCTAAAAAGACTCCTCGCGAGCCTTGCCTCATTAGCGGTCATGGCGAATATTCTCGTTGTTCCTCTTGCAGTAGCAGCAGGGACATACAGCGATGTTCCATCAGACCACTGGGGAATCGATTTTATTGAGGACCTTGTTGAAAAAGGGGTTTTGTCAAAGGACAACAAGACATTCCGACCAGATGACAAAGTTGCTCGTTCAGAGCTCGTCAAAATGGCCGTTTCTGCCTTTGTCGGGGAGATTGATTCTGAGGTAGTGGGAGATGTTGCATCCTTCAAGGATGTGCCGAACACAAAAGACAACTGGGTATTCGGGTGGGCAGAAATGGCCCTCTCGTATGATATTATCAAAAAGGCTGAATATTTCAGACCTACTGATCCAGCAACACGAGGAGAGGCACTTAAAGTCCTTATGGAGGCTGCTCCCATTGCTACTGACACCGATGGAACTACAAAGTTCGATGATGTCAGTGAAAAGAATGATTGGGAATATAAGTACGTAAAGGCTGCAGGAGACCTTTGTATCATTTCTACTGAGGGGAAAAAGAACTTTGAGCCAAAAAAGAATATCAGCCGAGTTGAAACTGCAAAATTGGTTTCACAAGTATTCAAGGCAAAGGAAAACGGAACTGCTTGTGAGGAAGGAACCACTCCCCCTCCTCCTCCAGAGGAAAAGAAACCAGTAACTTGTACTGCACCTGCAGTTGCCGTAGATACTGACGCCGATAAGATTGCTGATAAATGTAAGACACCAGTAACTTGTAAAGAAGGCGAGACTGCTGTTGATACTGATAAAGATACAGTAGCTGACGCATGTCAGAAAAAAGACCTTACATGTAAGACAGATGAGGTTGCTGTTGATTCAGACAAAGATGGCGTACTCGATAAGTGTGAGGTGAAAGTGGTAACACCGCCAGCAACCGGAACACTTGAAGTTTCACTCAATGCAGGGTCTCCAGCTGCGAGATCTGTTCCATATCGTGCATCTGGCATTGACCTTGCAAAGTTTGATTTCACCGCTGCAAGCGACGATGTTATTGTCAAGAATGTCATAGTTACACGAAATGGTATTGGAAATGATAACGAGTGGGCGAATCTTTACTTGTACAAGGGGGAAAATCGTCTTACCGCAGGTAAGTCAATCAACTCATCAAATCATGCTGCTCAATTCAATTCGGTAAATATTACCGTGAAGAAAGGGACTACAGAAACTCTTACGTTGAAGGGTGACGTTACTGCAACACAGGCAAATGCAGGAGGAGAGAGTTCGTTTGCCATCGTTGCTAAGGAAGATGTGGTTATTGAGGGAGCAGGCGTTTCTGGAAATTTCCCTGTTTCTGGAAATACAGTCAAAACTCTCAGCACAGTTCAGGCTGGACAGTTAACTATTGCGTTAAGAGGAACTCTTACGAACCCAAAAGTGGGCGAAAAGAAGGTCTCTATTGCACAGTTCAGTCTTACTGCAAGCGGTGAGGATGCTCTTCTCCAGTCAATATCGCTCTTAGTTGCGGGATCCATTACTGCTGGAGATGTGCAGAATGCAGTTCTCTACGAAGGAGATACGGAAGTTGCAAAGGTGGATGCTGTAAACTCTCAGGACCTCCTGGTGTTTAATCTCGCTACACCAAAAGTGATTGAAAAAGGAAATGTTCGAAACTATACGGTAAAGGCAGATTTAGTGACCGGACGTGCGAATGATACCCTTTGGGTATATCTTGATGAAGCAACAGACTTGAAAGCAAAGGGAGGCACTTATACTGAAGGGGTGAATGTGGCCATGGGAGGATATGACAACGGTGCCAATGATGGAACAGATTCATCTCGAACGACTCTTGTTGGAGGTGACGTGACGATCTCTACATCTGGTCCTGCTGCAGGCAGAGTGTCTGTAAATGGAAAGGATCTTGTCCTTATGAACTTCACCATTGCTTCAGGAACAGACGTTACTTTCAAAAACTTCCCAATACGTCTCGTTACAACTGAAACAGGTGCTGATACTACTCGAGGATTTATAAATTCTGATGATACTTCGAATAGTAATTTTACCGATATCAAAATTACCTCGACAACAGCAGGAAAGGCCATCACTCTTGGACCTATTACTGGTCTTTCTCTCACTTTCGCCAATCCTGTCGACTATACAACCGTTGTTACAGAGGCTAACGATACTACAGGATATTACTCATTTACGGATGAGTTCTCTATGAAAGCAGGAGAATCTATTGACTTTCAGCTTACGGTTGACATTGCGAATGAGGATGAGCTCAACGGTGAAACAATTTTGGCATATCTTGAGCTTTCTGGGACTAGACCAGAACTCAAGGATGTAAATAGCAAAGTTCTCACCAATGCAAATTCTCTTGTTCCGACTACAGCAGTAGAAGGAAGAACGATGGAAATTAAAACTCCTACTCTTACAGTTGCGCCTGCGTCAGTAGTCGTAAGCCAACAATATGTAAAGGGAACAAGAAATCTCTGCTTTGGTGCGTATACGCTTGAGGCTGGAGATGCGTCAGATGTTACTCTAACGGATCTTGTATTTACGGGATACCTTGATGAGGATGGTGATACATATAACGATGGAAATGGTGCTACTGCTGAGGCAGGTCTTGATAACAATGTTCGTCTCAACTCTCTTGTTCAAAGTTTGAGTTTATATGAGGGGGACACACAGGTTGGGGAAAAGGAAAGCGTTGTTCTTGCGGGAACTGCAACCTTTAACAACCTGAAATATGTTATTGAGGCAGGAACTACAAGGATTGTAAAGGTATGTGGCGATGTTTCTACAAGTGCATTTGTGAATAACACAAATGATCGTATTGCTTTCGGAATAGCTGCAAGTGCGATTACCGCAAAAGATAAATCCGATAATCCTGTATCGCAAACAGGAACAGCAAACACAACACCTGATGTTGTTGCTACGATTATCAACGGAGGAACACTCACGCTTTCAATAGACTCTTCCACGCCTGAAGAGGATATCGTATATGCTGGAAAAGCTGATGTTGAAATTTCTAAGGTAAAATTTACAGGGACAAGTGAGCCATTTGAAGTACGAAAGTTTACCGTGGCAAATGGGTATGGTGCGACCCCTTCAGATTGGAATAATAATATCGCTTCAATAAAGGTTACGTATAAGAATGAGAAGGGTGAAACCAAGACAAAAGTTGGTTCGTTTAATCCTGCTGCGGACAGCGTGTATACATTCTCCTTTTCTACTGTCGATGGAGGAATCTATGTTCCAAAAGATGGAAATGCCATCGTTACGCTTTCTGCTACCCTGAATGGAGTGAATAGCGGTGCTACTGCTGGAGAAGGAGTTGACCTTTACCCAGTGTTAACTGAGATAGATGCTCTTGCAAAAGGCTCAAATAGCGTATATCGCCCATGGACAATGGATGATAACACTGGAGGAGCGGGCTCTATTGCGGACGAAGAGCTCAGAATCTTAGATGGCAGTATTACTTTCGATGATTCCCGTTTTATAAACACAGTTGATTATGAAATGAGTGCTGTGGCAGATGCAGATCTTACAGGTACGGATACGCTGGGTGGCTCGGCTTCCTTCCATGTCAATGTGGGTAATGCCGATCCAAATCCTCTTCCAATCGGTACATTTATATGTCCTACTGATGACGCTCATAATGCTGACGTTTCTTGCAGCGCTGCGACCGATGATATTTATGTGGTAACAGCGTGGACAGACACGGCAGTAGCACATGATCTTGTAACAGGAATTCTTATTAATGATGCAGGAGATGCAAGTTATGCTGCAGATACTGATGTGGATTATGCAGTTCCGGGAACGCAATTCTTTACATCTACAAAACGAATTTATATTTATGAAAACAAACCAGTAGTTGCTATTTCTGCAAGTAGTCCAAAAGGATCACATTCGACATCTTCAGTTGATGATGCGTTCATTTTCACCATCACTGCTCAAGGGCAAGATCAGGTGCAATTTAGAATGGGAGTTAATCCATCCACTTCAGATGAATGGGATGCTGTTGTGGACGGTGCTGCTGCCAATGAATCTGATGTGTCAGTCACTCAGTTCGTAAGTTCGCCAAACTCTATGCGAATCAAATTGAATGGCGATGCTGATGATGCATGGTATTTTGACAATAATGTTGAGATGTCGAGCTATACACGCGCTAGCTTCTGGTACTATGTTACGGATAGTGTGACAGATGACACCATTGCTGGTGCAAATATCAGCTTGGCAGCGAATAATGCCGCAGATGCTGCTGAAACAGCTACTTTGGCACTTAGTACAACGACTCTTTTAGAATCTCAATGGGTCTTTGTTGATGGAGCGTTTGCACCAAATGCTTCGAGTGAGTTCATTGGACTCCTCTTTACCGGAGCAACTGGAGCTACCGAGGCTACGGATTATATCTACATAGATCAAATAACCTTGTACAACGAAAAGCTTCAACTTGCTATTTCCTCTGATTCTCTGAAGAATACCGGAGTTTCGGGTGCTGATGGATCTGAGGCAGTACTCAAGGAGGGATCGACTGTAGTTGCTACTGGATATGTTGATATTACTACCAACACCTCAGCTGCTGTGCTTCAATTCGTTCCAATTACTCGAAATCTTGAGATTGGAGCAGGCGACACCAAGACGTATACAGTTCAGATAAACTCTGCAAACCTCATAACACTTGAGAGTGGCGCTGATAACTTGAGGTTCGAATTCTCACCTGGAACTTCATCTAGTGCAGGGACTCTCTATTGGAACGACACCAATACGACTGTAACCTGGCTTGGTAACGTCACAGCAAGTTCTGTAACAGGACCAAACATCGAGTACTAATATATTATTTTGTTATTTGCTTTACACTTTTGTATCTTCGTAAGATTTGTATATTCAAAAAGCCCCTCCAAATGCTGGAGGGGCTTTTTTGTGTGAATGTTTTTCAAGGCTATAAATGAAAGGTTGAATTTTGTGCACGATATCAATTACAATTACTGGGCATTGAAAAATTTATCTATCGTTTTTTATGAAAAAATATTCCGTCTCACTCCTTATTCTTGGTTTACTTTTTTCCGGTTGTGTTTCTGAAAAACTTCCTCAAAAGCCTGAAGACATGCCTGATGTGCAATATGAAAAATATATTGAACTCATTAAAAGCACACGCCAAACAATAAAAGAAACAAAAGATGCTTTTCCAACGCAGGCATATTTGGACATGGGGCTCTATTCACAGATTTTACAAGATTATGCCGCAGCAGAAGATGCATATAATGCTGTTCTCGAGGTTGTCCCCACGAACAACCTCGCCCTCAACAATCTTGCGGTGGTAAAAGAAGAGCAGGGGAAAGACGAGGAGGCGCTGCTCCTTTATGGCAGGCTCATTGATGCCGCTCCAACGAGCTATGAGGCAATGAACGATCTTGTTCGACTTTTCAAAAAAACTGGACGTGTGCAAGATGGAAGAAAAACGTTAGAAAATTTTATAAAGAACTTCCCTCAGGAGAAGAAAAACGATGCTTTCCTCAAGTTTGTTTCGGACATGTTTATTTCTCTTAATGAAAAATAATTATGAAAAAAATATTTTTTCCATTGATTATTCTCATCGGCTTTTTGTATTTTCCACCACTCTCTCTTGCTGCCCCAACTCTTTCTTCTAGCTCTGACCAATCGTTTAATCTCTACCAGGGAGTGACGAGTCTTCGCCCATTTACAGTCACAGATGTTATTGGCGGAGAGATTACCAAAGATTTTGGGATAAAAATTTCGCTCCCAGAAGGATTATCATCAATATTTGATACAAAACTCTCTAAAGAACAGTTCTCGGTAAGTGGAACAGCTGTAACAAATGGGCGCGTTGCAACGAATGTACAATTACAATTTGAAGATAAAGGAAGGGCGATTAAGATTGCGATTCTTAACGATTTTATAAAAGGAGAGCAGGTGATTCTTAACGGCCTTTACCTGAAAGATATCTATGTAGAAACAAAAACAGGGGCGATGGAATATCCAATGCTCGCCTATAGTGTTACAGGAACTGTTCGTGGATCCGACCGTTTGATTGGGTATAAAATTAATACAGATGACAGAAATAGACCTGACATCCCAACAAGTTTTACAGCGGAAATTGATAAAAGCGGAGGAATAATTCTCAAGTGGAATGATCCATGGGATCTTGATTTGAGTCGAATAAATATTTATCGTGGGAAAAACTTGCCCGCATCAGCAACTGTATTTCAGGTAGTTCAGCCAGGAATCCAACAATTTATCGATACGGACGTTATCATCGGGGATGTTCTTGAATATAGTATAGAGGCAAATGATGGGAGAAATGCGAGCGACCTTGTTGGCCCTCTCAATATCACCGTCACCGCCTACGTTCCGCCACCTCCTACCCCAGTCGTATGTCCAGAAAATGAAATTGGAATTGATACGAATAATGACACTATTCCTGATACTTGCCAAAAAAAGCCAGTAACATGTTTGGAAACGGAAGATGCGGTTGATACAGGGAGCGATGGAGTTCCTGATACCTGCAAGAAAAGACCAATTGTGTGCGCTGAAGGAGAGACGGCAAAAGATACCGATGCTGACGGAATTAATGATACGTGTGAAAAAATAGTTCCTCAGGGAAAAGTATGCGGAGAAGGGGAAACACCAATTGATACGAATAATGATGGAGCTACAGACGATTGCCAGAAAAAAATAAAAGAACCGATGGAACTTCCAAAAGCAACATTTGCTGATGCAGTTCTTGTCAATTTTGCCGATTATATTAATCCTTTCAAAGATACGATTCTTACAAAGCTCACCGGAGAGGCAGCGGCGGAGCTTTTTCGACGTGGAGTCATAAAAGGACAAGGAGATAGTGGAAAGTTCCGCGGAGATCTTCCGGTAAACCGTGCTGAGGCTGCAAAAATGCTCCTTCTTGCTCGATATGAGACCATAGATGAGGTTTCCTATGATGGAAGATTTTCAGACGTTTTAGAAGGCGAATGGTACACAGAATTTATTGCCGCTGCTGCGGAAAAGGGGATTATTAACGGTTACCCAAATGGAACATTCCGTCCTGAAGGAACTATTAACGCTGCAGAATTCCTCAAAATGATGGCGCTCACGTTTGAACTTGAACTCGATCTTGATTATGACTACTCCGACATTCCCGCAGATGCATGGTTTGCAAAATATGTTGGAATTGCAACAAGATATGAACTTTTTCCAGATCGCATAAATACGCTTGATCCGGGGCATGATCTTACCAGAGATGAGTTCGCAACGGCGATATTTCAATATTTGAAGAATCGGTGAGGCTGCAAGAAGCAACCCCCTCTAACTCCCCCTTGTCAGGGGGAGAATCTCAAGTGTATCTTTACTCTTCGTCATCCCGATCACCTCGTGAAGCGTGAGGATAACGACATATCAGTGTGCGATACCAAGAGGAGGGATCTCTTATCACGAAAAATGGACACTGCATAAAGTGTTCGAGATTGGCGAAAAGAGATGCCTCCAAAAAGACGTACCCACTTTTTTGCTGAATTCGTTAAAAAGATTTCATGTCTGCAGTCGGCATGACGGGGAAGGAAATTTTGTCAATTTTTCATTCCGAGGAGATTTTGCTACAATCTCCGCGCCCTTTCCTCCTCCCAAAGATTGTCAGATTTTGTTCATCTTCATGTTCATTCGCACTATTCCCTTCTCGATGGACTCGGGAAGGTGGAGGATTATGTAAAGAAGGCAAAAAAATTGGGAATGAAAGCCATTGCGCTCACAGATAAGGGAAATGTGTATGGACTCATTGATCACTATAAAGCGTGTAAAGAAAATGGAATAAAACCGATTCTCGGGTGTGAAGTCTTTATGGCTTTTCGCAGTCGATTCGATAAAGAGCCAGGAATTGATAATCAGCGATTTCAGCTCATTCTTCTCGCCAAAAATATGACGGGATATGAGAATCTCCTCAAACTTTCTTCCGAAGGATTTTTGACAGGAATGTATTATAGACCTCGAGTCGACATGGAACTTCTCCGAGAATATTCGGAGGGGATTCTTGCGATTCTTCCAAGAGTGAATAGCGAAGTTTCTTTTCATCTCGTGAATGGAAATGAAAAAGAAGCGGAAAAAGCGCTTCAAAAGTATCAGAGCATTTTTGGGAAAGATGTATATCTCGAAATGCTCTTTCGCCCCAAATATGAGTCGGATGAACTTCTCACAAAAGGAATTCATGAACTTTCTCAAAAAACAGGAGTTCCACTCGTGGCGACAAATGATGTCTATTATGTCGAGGAAGATGATGCCGAAGCGCATGACACGCTTCTTTGTCTCCAATACAACCAAATTAAAAATGATCCGAACAGATTTCGTCTTACCGAGCACAATCTCTCTTTTGTGACCGGCGAAGAAATGGAAAAATGGTTTTCTGAATTTCCAGAAGCTCTTATAAATACCAAAAAAATTGCAGAAGAATGTTCTATAGAATTTGAATTTGGAGTTCACAGGCTTCCGAATTTCCCAATTCCAGAAGGATATTCCTCTCCAAAAGAATACCTGAGATTTTTGTGTGAAAAAGGAATTTCCAGAAGATATCATTTTGAAAAGGAAGCGGAAAAAAAAGCATCTCAAATATCTCAAGATGAAGTGCTAAAACGCATGAATTTCGAGCTCGACATCATTGGAACGATGGGATTTGATTCATACTTTCTTATCGTGCATGATTTTGTGGGATGGGCGAAAAGTCATGGAATTGCCGTTGGTCCGGGAAGAGGATCTGCGGCGGGTTCGATCGTGGCATATCTCTTGGAAATTACCGATCTCGATCCGCTCACGTACGACCTTCTTTTTGAAAGATTTTTAAACCCAGAGCGAATTTCTCTTCCAGATATTGATCTCGATTTTGCTGACGATCGGCGCGATGAAGTTATTGAATATGTTCGTGAAAAATACGGGCGCGATCACGTTGCCCAAATTTGTACATTCGGAACCATGGCAGCGAGAGCAGCTGTAAAAGATGTTGGAAGGGTGATGGGACTTCCATTTCAAGAAATGAATGAATTCGGAAAACTGATTCCGGAAAGACCAGGAACAACACTTGAAGAAGCGGAAAAAAAATCACCGGAGCTTGCTTTAAAGCTCCAAAATGATGAAATTGCACGGCAGGTGTATGAAAATGCAAAAAAATTTGAAGGGAATGTCAGACATATTTCTGTCCACGCATGTGCCGTCGTGATTGCTCCAGAACCGATTTTAAAATTCACAGCGGTGCAACATCCGCCAAAAGATGATAATACAATTATTACTCAATATTCTGCAAAACCGCTCGACGCCCTTGGACTTCTCAAAATGGATTTTTTAGGACTTCGAAATTTGACGATTTTGGAACGCGCAAAATTTATTCTCTTCAAAACAAAAAAACTTGATCTGAGTCTTTCTCAAATTCCCATGGATGACAAAGAGACCTTTAAGCTCTTGTCGGATGGCTCCACAACTGGTGTTTTTCAAATGGAATCAGCGGGAATGACGAGATATTTGAAAGAGCTAAAGCCCACACATTTTGAAGACATTATCGCCATGGGCTCTCTCTACAGACCAGGACCAATGCAATTTATTCCCGACTATATCAAAGGAAAACACGGAAAAGCAGATATCAGGTATCCGCATATAAGCCTTGAAAAAATTCTAAAACCCACGTATGGAATTGCCATTTACCAAGAACAAATTCTCCAAATAGCACAAGTTTTTGCTGGATTTTCTCTCGGACAAGCAGATATTTTGAGAAGAGCTATCGGGAAAAAAATTCCAGAAGAACTCGCTTCTCAAAGACAAAAGTTTATTGATGGCGCCAAAAAATTAGGACATGATGAAAAACTCGCTATGAAGATATTTGATGAAGTCGTTGAACCATTTGCCGGATATGGATTTAATCGATCTCATGCGGCTGGATATGCGCTTATTACCTATCAAACGGCATATCTTAAAGCTCATTATCCGACTGAATTTTTTGCTGCGCTTCTCTCCTGTGATAAAGAAAATACCGATCGTGTTATCCTCGACATCGAAGAAGCGAGGCATTTTGGAATTACGGTACTTCCTCCGGATATTACGGAATCAAATGCAGATTTTACCGTTACAAAATCAAAAGAGATTCGTTTTGGACTCATGGCGGTAAAAGGAGTGGGACAAGGTGTAGTAGAAGAGATTATCAAGGCACGAGAAAGTGAACCATTTGCAAATTTCGCTGATTTTCTTTCGAGGGTTTCTCCAAAAGCAATAAATAAAAAATCGATTGAATCTCTTGCAAAAGCGGGAGCTTTTTCTCAGTTTTTAGATCCAAAAGAGATCATCGAAAACTTAGAAGAAATTCTCCGGTTTGCGAAACAAGAATCTCAGCCTCGTGATGAGAATCAACACACTCTTTTTTCAGGAGAATCACTTGAAAAAAAAGAACTCCGACTTCCAAGAACAGCACATGCGAAGTTTTCAGAAAGGCTCAAATGGGAAAAAGAAGTTCTCGGGATCTATGTTTCGAGTCATCCGCTCCAGGGAATGCGCCGATTTTTTGAAACGAAAGGAGTTCCAATTTCCACCATTCCAAATTCTGTTCGATATGGGAAAAATAAAATAACTCTTCATGGTCTTTGTACAAATATTCGCAAACTCATTACGAAAAAAAATGAGGTCATGGCAATTGTTACCATTGAAGATTTGACGGGAAAAGTTGAGGCAGTTCTTTTTCCAAAATCATACGCTGGATTTCAAATATTTCTTGAAGAGGATTCGTTCATGTTTCTTACGGGAAAAGCGGAGAAAAGGAACGGAGAATGGCAAATAGTCGTCGATTCACTGACCTCAAAAGAACTCGAAAAAGTCCGAAATGAAGCGGAAAAGGAAGGATTCCTTGATGAAAATGAAGAGTTCTTTTCCACAAAATCAGTGGAGAATATTCCTGAAATGTTTTTGTCTGAATCTGAGCCGGGAAGCGAAGAAACAGTCTCATTTCCAGAGGAAGAAAGTCCTGATGAAAATATTAAAATTGAGGAAAAATGGCAACAAACGGAAGAGAATTCTCCTTCAGAGTTGCCGTTTCGAATTCCACTTCCCGATGCATTTTCACGGGAAAAAATGAAGAAGTTGAATCAACTCTTGTCTGAGTATAAAGGAGATCAAGAAGTAGAATTGCTTTTTCAAAATCACACGCTCCTTTTTCCCGAAAGAGTATCAGTTGGTACCACTTTAAAAAAGAAGATAGAAGAACTTTTTCAAGAGTAGAATTGGAAAAGTAATTCGTGAATTTTTTTGGTGTTTTTTGAAAGAAAAAGCACTTTTTTCGCGTATACCATTTTGAACGATTTTTTTAATTTATGTACAAAATGCAATAAAAATTACAAAATACTATTGCAAATAACAATTTTGTACTATACAATGTACAAAATATCGTACTTTTTTATAATAATATGCTTCCAAAAATTGTTACTACATCGAATTTTCGAAGGAACCTTGCGGATCTTCTCGAGAATGCAAGAGCGCAAACTGTTGTTATCAAGGGGAAAAAATCGAACAGCGTTGTTATGAGCGAGGATCTCTATAACCAGGTAAATTTTCTTTCTCCTGAAGGACATCTTTTGTTTCCGGAAAAACTCACGTTTGACGATGTTCTTCTTATTCCTGAGTACTCTGAAGTTCTTCCGCGAGACACGAGAGTACATACACGTATCTCAAAGAATATCATCCTCAAAATTCCCTTCATTTCTGCGGCAATGGATACAGTTACGGAATCAAGGATGGCTGTAGAAATGGCACTCGCTGGAGGAATTGGGATTATTCATAAAAACCTCGCTCCCGATGAGCAGGCTGCAGAAGTGAAAATCGTAAAGCGATTTGAAAATGGATTCATAAAAAATCCAGTGGTACTTCCTCCGACCGCAAAAATCTCTGATGCCTATATTATTCGAAGAGATGTCGGATATAAGGCAATTCCCATTACCGAAAACGGAAGACTTCATGGAAAACTCTTGGGGATCTTGACTTCCAATGATTATTTTATTAATCGTCACGGGGAACTTCTCGTTTCAGAGAGAATGACTCCTTCCGAGAAATTACTTACTGCGCCTGAAGGGACGTCACTTGAAAGGGCTCATGAAATTCTGGAAGAATCAAAGCATTCAAAATTGCTCATTGTCTCCGCATCAGGGAATTTAGTAGCCTTGGTTACTCGGAGAGACTTGGAACGGAAACAAGATTTTCCAGATGCTTCTCTTGATAAAGATGGACGCCTCCTTTGTGGGGCAGCAGTGGGACCAGCAAAAAATATGGAAGAACGTGTACAAAAACTTGCAGAGGCAGAAGTCGACCTTTTTGTCGTTGATACTGCGCACGGACACTCAAAAGGAGTTGCTGATACAGTGCGGTATATCAAAAAGAAATACCCAAAAATAGTCGTTATTGGAGGAAATATTGCCTCAAAAGAAGCAGTACAGTTTTTAAAAGATGCAGGAGCTGATGGAGTAAAAGTCGGGATAGGACCAGGGTCTATTTGTACGACGCGAATAATTTCAGGAGTGGGAATGCCGCAATTTTCAGCTATACTCGATACCGCTGCTGAGGCAAAAAAACTCCAGATTTCTCTCATAGCAGATGGCGGAATAAAATATTCGGGAGATGCGGTAAAAGCCCTTGCTGCAGGAGCGGATGCAGTCATGATTGGTTCGATCTTTGCTGGGACAGAAGAAAGTCCGGGAGAACTTATCTATGCAAATGGAAAAACATATAAAAGCTATCGGGGAATGGGATCACTCTCAGCGATGAAAGAAGGCGGAAAAGAACGTTATGCTCAAGGAGATGTTGAGTCTGAAGAAAAGTTTGTTCCCGAAGGAATTGAGGGACGAATTCTCTTTAAGGGATCAGTGCGGAACGAAATCTATCAAATGGTTGGAGGTCTTAAATCTGCATTGGGGTATCAGGGGTGTGCTTCCCTCGAAGAGCTTCACCAAAAAGCGAAATTTATTCGTGTTACAAGTGCAGCAGTTAAAGAAAGCCATCCTCACGATATTACTATTTCCCGGGAAGCACCGAATTATCGGGGGAATTATGAATAAAATTAGCACTCTCACCCCTCCTTTGACAAAAAATATCAAAAAAGATAGAATAGGAAGAGCTGTCTAAAAAGTTCATGAAGGATCTCTACGAAGTATTAGGACTCAAGAAAGAATCATCTCCAGAGGAGATAAAAAAAGCGTATCGCCGTTTGGCGGCTAAGCATCATCCGGATGTAAATAAAGAAAAAAATGCTGCCGAGAAATTTAAAGAGATTCAAGCGGCATATGAAATTCTCTCTGATCCCACAAAGAAATCTCAATACGATCAATTTGGAGTGGCGGGAAGTCCATTCGGTGGCAGCGGTGGAGGGGGCGGACATGGATTTGAAGGGTTTTCTAACGGATTTGGTTTTGAAGACTTTAGTGATATTTTTGAGAATTTTTTCGGTGGGGGATTTCAGAAAAAATCAGGACCAAAACAAGGAAGAGATCTCAAAGTAAGCGTAAATCTCACTTTTGCGGAAAGTATATCCGGAGTGCAGCGTGACATTCATATAGATGGCTACACTGAGTGCAGCTCCTGCCGTGGCGCAGGAATAGAAAAAGGGTCGCGATTTACCACATGCCGTACCTGTGGTGGAGCTGGAAAGGTGACAAGGGCACAACAAACTCCCTTCGGAAATATTCGTACAACGGCGATGTGTCAAGAGTGTAATGGAGAAGGGCGCATCCCTGAAAAACCATGTTCCAAATGTAGTGGGGCGGGAAGAATTTGGGAAAAAAGAACGCTGAAAGTCAATATTCCTAGAGGAGTATATGATGGAGCCCTTTTAAGGCTCTCTCAAAAGGGAGAAGCGGGGGAGAGGGGAGCTCATGATGGAGATCTTCTCGTGGCTGTCTCAGTCGCAGAATCGCGTGATTTTGTGAGAGAAGGAGATAATATTTTAAGTACTGTCTCCATTCACGTACTTCAGGCGATTTTAGGAGATGAAGTTTCTATAAAAACTGTATATGGAGAGGAAAAAATAAAAATTCCAGCAGGGACTCAGAGTGGAAAAGAGCTCCGCATTCGCGGGAAAGGAGCTCCTCGCCTTGGAACAAATGCACATGGAGATCATATTGTTACGATTACTGTAGAGATTCCGCAAAAACTTAATTCACAAGAAAGAGGCCATTATGAAGCTCTCGCAAAAGAAGCGAAATTGCATCTTCGAGAAAAGGGCTTTTTTGAAAAGTTATTTTAGGAAAGCGGAAATAAGCATTTTTTTAGGATTTCCCGCGACGGAATAATCAGCCGGGGTATTTTATTATTTTACAATATTTATAAATTAGCGCAATTCCAGTCGCTACTCTCACACAGAAAAACATGAGACAATCCTCCCCTTCACCTTAATCAAAGAGTAATCAAAAATTTTCAACATATTTTTATGAGACTTTCAGAAAACACAGGGAGAGAGTTCGCAAAAGTAATTGATAGCGCGCAGAAAATCGTGCTCATATCGCACAGGAATCCTGATGGAGACACGATTGGTGCAGCACTTGCGATGTATGAAATGCTTCTTACCAGAGGAAAGGAACCTACATTTTTTTGTGTTGATCCACTTCCCGAAGATTTTCATTTTCTTCCGAATAGCGAGTTTGTTCTCCATAAACTTGATCAAAATGCATATGATCTCGCTATTATGATGGATGCTGCAGCCCACTACATGTCCGGAATTTTCGAATCACATCCAGATCTTTTTTTCGGAAAATATCCCCTCGTGAATATTGATCACCACATGTCTAACGAAGGGTATGGAAAATGGAATTTAGTCGATTCAGAATCAGCCTCTACAACCATTGTTCTCACGCATCTTTTTAATTTTCTCGGATGGAAAATCACTCCAAAAATCGCCACCTGTCTCATGACAGGACTTTACACGGATACTGGTTCACTCAAACATTCCAACGCTGACGCGGAAGTGCATCGCATTGCTGGAGAGCTTCTCCGAAGTGGCGCGCGTCTCAAAGACATTGTGAAGTATATCTTCAGAACAACAAAGGTGAGTACTTTGCGTCTTTGGGGAAGAGTGATGAAACGTATTACCCAAACTTCAGATCACATTACGCTTTCGTATGTTTCAGAAGAAGATTTTTCCGAAACAGAGGCGAAAAAATCAGATCTTTCCGGTGTTGTGGATTATCTCAATGCCGTTCCTGATGCAAGATTTTCGCTTCTCCTCACGGAAACAGAAGGAAAAGTAAAAGGATCTCTCCGAACACTTCGAGAAGATGTTGATCTCACAGAAATTGCTGGGAAATTCGGCGGCGGAGGACATAAAAAGGCTTCAGGATTTACCGTCACTGGGAAATTGCGACTTCAAACACGATTTGTGATTGAATCGGATGAGAAAAAATTTGAAGATTCACTTCTCTTAGAGGGAGTGACACCACATTCAAATTAAGCCTCTTCTCGCAAACCTATTGCAAAAATGTAAAAAAAACGTAAAAATTCTTAAGAAAGTTTCGATAGTTTCCCCTCTCCTCTTAAGAATGCCATCTCGATTTCCCAGACGCTCTTATCCAAAAAAAGTTATACTTTTAGGATCTGGAGCTCTCAAAATCGGACAGGCGGGTGAGTTCGATTACTCTGGATCACAAGCCATAAAAGCTCTCCGAGAAGAAGGTATTAAGGTGGTGCTCGTCAATCCGAATATTGCCACAGTGCAGACATCGGAAGGGATTGCCGATAAAGTATATTTTTTGCCAATCACGGTCGATTTTGTTGAACGAATTATCGCGAAAGAAAAACCGGAAGGAATTCTGCTCGCATGGGGCGGACAAACCGCGCTGAATTGTGGCATTGAACTTCATACAAAGGGCGTTCTCAAAAAGTATAAAGTAAAAGTCTATGGAACTCCGATTGAAGCGATACAAAAAACAGAAGATCGCCAGCTTTTTAATGATGAGCTTTCAAAAATGGGAATACGATTTCCTACTTCCATGAGTTGTACTTCAGAAAAGCAGGCTGAGACAGCTCTCAAAAAAATTGGATTCCCCGTCATTATTCGGGCCGGATTTACTCTCGGAGGTGGAGGCTCAGGCTTTGCTATGAATATGGAGGAATTTGGAACTTTGGTAAAAAATGCATTCGCTTATTCCCCGCAAATTCTTGTAGAAGAAAGCCTCAAGGGATGGAAAGAAGTGGAATATGAAGTTGTTCGAGATTCGGCAGATAATTGTATTACGGTCTGTAATATGGAAAACCTCGATCCTCTCGGAATTCATACCGGAGAATCAATCGTCATTGCGCCATCACAAACTCTCAATAATTCTGAGTATTATATGCTGAGGAGTATCGCCCTCAAGGTTATTCGTCATCTCGGAATTGTCGGAGAATGTAATATTCAATATGCGCTTGATCCGAAATCTGCAGAGTATCGAGTGATCGAAGTAAATGCGAGACTTTCCCGTTCATCTGCTCTTGCTTCAAAAGCTACCGGATATCCGCTTGCATATGTTGCCGCAAAATTAGCACTTGGATATCGATTAGACGACCTCAAAAATTCAGTTACAAAAGTGACCAAGGCTTTTTTTGAACCTTCCCTCGATTACGTTGCCCTCAAAATTCCGAGATGGGATCTCAATAAATTCCGAAAAGTATCCCATTCCATTTCTTCCGAAATGAAAAGCGTAGGAGAGATTATGGCGCTCGGGAGAAATTTTGAGGAAGCACTCCAAAAAGGACTTCGAATGCTTCAAATCGGTGCGCACGGTATTACTCACCACCCATTTCAAGTAGGAGACATTCGGAAGGCTCTTGAAAATCCGACTCCCACTCGAATATTTGCCGTATACGAAGCTCTTAAAAAAGGCATGACGGTTCAAGAAATTGCAAACATCACCAAAATTGACGAATGGTTTCTCGGAAAGCTGAAAAGAATTCTGAGTACGGAACGGAAAATTCAGGAAAAAGGAATGGACCTTTTTTCCGATCCTGGACTTTTTTCCCATGCAAAAAAAGAAGGATTTTCTGATGCGCAAATTTCAAAGATTTTGGGAGAAGAACGCATTTCGGAATCAGATGTCCGCGCGAAACGAAAAAAACTCGGAATTCTTCCGGTGGTAAAACAGATAGACACCCTTGCTGCTGAATTTCCAGCAAAAACCAATTATTTGTATCTCACGTATCATGGAATCAAAAACGATGTTCCTGTTTCACAAAAAATGAAGAAAAAAGCCATTGTCCTCGGATCAGGACCATATTGTATCGGATCATCTGTGGAATTTGACTGGAGTGCGGTAAGTGCCGTGAATACGCTCAAAAAAGAAAAGTACGAAACCGTTATGGTAAACTATAATCCAGAAACAGTGTCGACCGATTATGACACCTGTGACACGCTCTACTTTGATGAACTTTCCCTGGAAAGAGTCCTCGATATTTACGAAATAGAAAATCCGCAGGGAATTATCCTTTTCTCAGGCGGTCAAATTCCCAACAATCTCGCGAAAAAACTCGGAGAAGCTGGAGTGCGCATCCTCGGAACATCACCAAAAGAAATCCACAGAGCAGAATCACGGCAAATTTTTTCAGAACTTCTTGATACCCTGAAAGTTGATCAGCCGGAATGGAAAGAATTTTCCACGATAGAAGGAGCAAAATCTTTCGCGAAAAAAGTAAGCTATCCGGTTCTTATTCGTCCGAGTTATGTGCTTTCTGGAGCAGCTATGGCTGTTGCGCTTTCGGAAACCGAACTCGAGAATTATCTTTCAAAAGCAGTAAAAGTTACTTCAGAAGCGCCGGTCGTAGTTTCCAAATTTGAAGTAGGAGCGAGAGAAATTGAAATAGATGCAGTTGCCGGAAAAGGAGAACTTCTCCTCTATGCCATTTCTGAACATGTGGAGAATGCTGGTGTGCATTCGGGAGACGCGACGATGGTACTTCCCCCGCAAAAGACCTATCTTGAGACCATCAGACGCGTAAAAGAAATTGCAAAACTTCTCGCAAAAAAACTAAATATTACCGGACCGTTTAATATTCAATTTCTGGCGAAAAATAATCAAATAAAAGTTATTGAACTCAACTTAAGAGCATCGAGATCATTTCCCTTTGTTTCCAAAGTTACAGGGCATAATTTTATAGAAATCGCCACAAGAGCGACTCTTGGAAAAATTGAATCAAAGGCGGAACGAAGGAGAAAATACAATACGGTCGATCTTGACTTCGTTGGCGTCAAGGCCTCACAATTTTCATTCGCACGCCTCAGAGGAGCAGATCCGGTGCTTTCTGTGGAAATGGCATCCACGGGAGAGGTGGGATGTTTTGGGAATAATTTGGAAGAAGCGTTCCTAAAGGCAATGATCTCAACTGGATTCAGTATTCCTCAAAAAAATATTTTTCTTTCTATCGGAAAAACAGAGGAAAAACTCGGGTTTTTAGAATGGGCGGAAAAACTTGTAGAAATGAAGTTCACGCTTTTCGCGACCGAAGGGACATTTCAAGCGCTTCAGCATCACCATATTCCTGTAAAACTTCTCGCAAAAGTGTCAGAAAACAAGTCCCCGAATATTCTTTCGTATTTGTGTGATCGAAAAATTGATTTGGTGATCAATCTTCCGAGGTCATACGCGCACGAAGAAAAAACTGATGGCTACAAAATGCGTCGAGCAGCAATTGACAACAACATTCCACTTATTACGAATTTTCAGGTCGCAAAACTCCTCGTTCAGGCTCTCGAAAAATGGCGAAACAAAGAACTTCCGATTACGGATTGGGGAGTTTTTCAGAAATAAGCGGTAAGCAGCAATAAGTTTTATGTACGTTACAGAACAAATCCTTCCAAATTTCCACAATTTTTTTAGACTTTTTATAAACTTTCTCTTTCGTATCATGATTATCTGCACTGTAAAATCTTCTTCTGGCGAAATAATGGGAACATTTCACCCAAAAGGAAAAAAGAATCTTCTCGATGAAGCCGCGGATGAAGGTATTGAGATGCCATTTTCTTGCCATGCGGGAGCATGTATGAGCTGCGCTACGCGCGTAATTCAGGGCATGGAGCTTCTTGATCTTCAAAAAGATGGAACCAAATATGTCGATACTGATGCTGATGTTGCTCTCACGTGCATTGCCGGAGTGAAAGAATCATTTGTGATGGATGACGAAGAACATATTCTGGAAGTCGAAGTACTTATGTAAAGGGAAACTTTGAAAAATGCGGGATAAGTTTCCACGACATTAAAATTCAGGATGCTCTCTCGACATAAATTTTTTCCGGATTTCTTCGACCCAAAGCACAAGGGATGACGCGAAAAGAACGAGAATTCCCTCCTCGAGAGTGAGAGATGTTGTTTTAAAGAAAGGATGAAGAGGCGGGATATAGAGCATTGCTGCAACCATGAGGAGTGATATGAAAAGTGCGATAAGAAGGAACTTATTTTCAAATGGTTTTTGGAAAGCTGAGTGGAGAATATGTCGTGCAGAAAAGGCAGTAAAGAGCTGTCCGATGACGATTGTTGAGAACACCATACTTCGAATTTTTTCAGAAAGGTGAGGCGAAACTTCCGCTCCCCATGTCCATTCATTTGTAAAAAGAATCCAGAAAAGCACAAGGAAAGCAGATGCGGAAAGAACAAGTCCAATCCAAAATAAATGGAGCACAAAATATTTTTGGAGAATACGTGCATTTGAATTTCGTGGAGGAACATGCATAATTCCTTCTTCCGTTTTTTCAAAGCTCAGTGCAATCGCCGGAAGTGCATCTGTTCCGAGATTCACCATAAGAATGAGCACTGCCGTGAGAGGATTTGGAATGGAGAGAATAAGAGAAGTCATGACAATAATGAGTTCGCTGATGTTACTCGCAAACAAAAACCAGATGAATTTTTTGAGATTCTCAAAAATAGTTCGCCCTTCACGAATCGCCGACACGATCGTTGCAAAAGAATCATCGAGAAGCACCATGTTCGCCGTTTCTTTTGAAACTTCAGTCCCCGTAATTCCCATTGCAACACCAATATTCGCCTTCTTTAACGCCGGCGCGTCATTCACGCCATCTCCCGTCACCGCGACAATTTCTCCCTTCTCCTGGAGCAGAGAAACAATGCGCATTTTATCGGCCGGAGTACTTCGTGCAAAGAGAATCTCACGGGGAATATTTTTCTTGGGAATTTTTTCAAATAATTTTGCAGAAAGTTCTGCGTCTGATAATTTTTGGAGATCAGAACTCGTCAAAATTATGGCATCTTTCTCAGAAAGAATTCCTATTTCACGAGCAACAGCTACGGCAGTTTCGGCGTTATCTCCGGTAATAATAATGGTTCGAATTCCCGCCATATGAGCGGCTCTTACTGCCGCATGCACCTCTTTTCGAGGAGGATCAATCATCCCCAGAAGTCCATAGAACACGAGTCCATTTTCTGCATCTTTTGCTTGGAGAGGAATATCTTTTCCTTCGAATGATTTTTTAGCAAAAGCCAGAACGCGAAGCGCTTTTACGCTCAAAAAAGAAACTGCCTGTAGAAATTCTGTTCGTTTTTGAGGAGTGAGACGTTCCTCTTTTTCTCCACTCCAATATGAAGTACAGACTTCAAGCACCATCTCGGCGGCGCCCTTCACAAAAATTGTTTTCTCAGATTCATTTTGACGATGGACACTGCTCATCATTTTTCTCTCTGCATCAAATGGGAATTTTTTTAAAATAGGAAGTGGAAGAATTTTCTTTTCGGGAAAATTTTTCAGAAATTTTTCAGCAGTAACAAGAAGAGCCCCTTCCGTTGGATCACCAAAAAGTTCTACCTTGCCATCTGATTTCGATATTTCTATTTTTGCGTCATTACAGTTCTGTGCAATTTCTAAAATTTCTTGGAGATGGGAAATACACTTCACTGGATTTCCCCTTTCAAACACGATATTTCCGTCGAGATGCCACCCTTCTCCCTGAAAAACAACGGGAGTGCTACTCGAAAGAAATCCTTCTCGTACGGTCATTTCGTTTTTGGTGAGCGTTCCTGTTTTATCCGAACAAATAACAGTAGTTGCTCCGAGTGTTTCCACCGAAGAAAGTTGCTTTACAACGGCTTTCTTTTTCGCAAGTCTTTGAACTCCAAGAGCAAGCGCTATTGTAATGGTTGCGGGAAGTCCTTCGGGAACAGCCGCGACAGCAACACTTATAGAAAACAAGAGTGATTCCAAAAAATTGGATTTCTTAAAAATAAAATCAAGACCAAATACAACAAGAATCAAAACTATCGCAATTTTTCCAACAAATATTCCAATGTGCCCTAATTCCTTCTCAAGTGGGCTTTTTTCACTTTGAGTTGAAAGTGTAAGATGAGCAATATTTCCGAATTGAGTCGCGCCTCCCGTTTTCAGGACCTGCATTTTTCCGGATCCATATACGACAGCAGTTCCGAGAAAAACCTCATTTCCTTCACCTTTTTCAATGGGGTACGATTCCCCCGTGAGAGCGGATTCTTCCACTTTAATTTCTGAATCTTCAAGAATTTTTCCATCTGCTGGAATTTTATCGCCCTCACGGAGCATCACAATGTCGCCCGGAACAAGAAATTTGGCATGAACTTTTTGTTCTCTTCCATCGCGAAATACAATTGCTTCGGGGGATACGATTTTTTGAAGTGCTTCAAGTGTTTTTTCACTTTTCCACTCTTGAAAAATCCCAATACAAGCATTTAAAATAACGATAGCAGCAATAATACTTCCATCAATTCTTTCTCCTAAAACGAAAGCTACCAACGCAGAAATCATAAGAATAATCACCATAAGATCACTGAATTGCCGGAGAATTTTTTTCCACCAAGTGTCTGATTTTTTATGAGGAAGAACATTAAGCCCATACTCCTTCTGAAGTTTTTCCGCTTCCAAAGATGAAAGACCTCTCAAGGAAATTAGAGCACTGCTCATTTTGTTATTTTTCTAAAAATGTGTAAAAATCTTACTCGGATATGATTGTATTTTTTTGAAAAAAAATCCATGGAAAATGAGCAAAATCCGTTTCCGCACATGCTGAAGAAGAAAAAAATTCGCGTGTGTCGATCGCAAAAAAGTTGCGAAAGAAATAGAGCAAAATATATCTGGGAACGAATTTGTAATGAACTCGAGATAGATCCGAATTCTGAAAAAATATCGATGGGAAACCTGAGCGTGGAACCCAGCGGATGTCAGGGGAACTGTAAATATTCGCCCAACATTCAAGTAGTGGATGAAGAAACTGGCGAAGTAAGCCAATTTGTAGACGTAAATCCGATAGAAGCTGCAAAAATTCTCAAAAAACTCCTTTCCGGAATATCGGAGAAGGGAATTTCACGAAAAGGAAAAGATGAATCTCAAAGTTCATAATATTTTTATTCCTTTTCAAAAGGAATGAGGACATCATTATAAATTCTTGAAGAAATTGTAGTTTCAAGCGTAATCGAAGGTTCATCGCCTTCACCCTCAAATTGTTTTGCAACAGACGGTGAAACTTTTGAAGAGAGGAGAATCGTAACATTTGGATGCACTCTCTCCGCAGGATCATCAGTATTGTATTCTTTTCGCGGATCATCTGCTGGACTTATGAAAAACTTAAGACCAGTGATTTCAATATCGAGAGGAGAGATCGGAATAAAGCCACTTAAAAAGTCAGGATTTGACCACCAACTGTCGTAATGTGAATCATCGACAGCGTCAGCTTGTGGTTGCGGCGAACAATTGTTAGGAAAATTATTAGAAAAGTCATTATTATTACAACGATCGCTGAGATCAAGAACAAGCAATCCGACTCTTGTAGTGTCGATTTTTTTAATGACGGTCTTCTGTTTTCCATCAGATGACATAAGATACAGTTCATCTTGTCCAAATTGAATGTTGTTTTCCGCATCTCGTCCAAGAGCTACAGCGTCCCAGTCATCATTTGCAACAGTATTCTCGCCTATGGTGGAAAAATATCCTTCATTACTATCTTGCGGATAACATGGATCTTCTTTGTTCATAGTGTAGCGTTGAGGATCATTAAAATCATACACAGGAGCACAGCTACCACCCGCTACGGGGCTTATGTAGAAAAATCGTTTAAAATACTCGCGATAATATAAGCCGTATTGATTTTCATTTGCCACAGGAAGAGATTCGCCAATGATCATATTGTGCTTATGATTAAAATACTCATCATAATCCACGGTATTCATACGAATTTCCCTCGAAATCCTATCAAGAAGCACACGCGTTTCCTCAAATAATGTATTACTCGCGATTTCTCTTTTTGATCCGCGAAAAAGATTCACACTTGTGGCGCTAATTGTTCCCACAGCAATAACGACGATAACTATTGCTATAAGAAGTTCAATAAGCGTAAACCCCGATAATTTTTTCATTTTTTTTCTCATAGAATAATATATTAATCATTCCAGCTTTCTCGTTCAAAATAATCCGTAAGAAGTGTTTCCAAAGTGAGAGTTTTGTATTCCGCGTCAGCCGCTCCATCTTTCCAAAACACTTTAGCTGTTACGAGAATGCGATTATCTTTTCCTGTGTCATCCGTGGGAAAGAATCCTGAATCGTTACAATCATGATTTGTAAAAGTGTCATCTCCATTATCTGTAGGAGCAGTGATGTTATCGATGTAACAAATATCAAGAGTACGATAGAAAAGACTCGGATTTGCCGCAGGAAGATGGGTATATCGACCATCTCCGTTGATGTAAAGTCTGGATGTTCGACTGCCAGCAGTATCAATAGGATCCGCCTCGGGATACTCTCCATTTTGATATCCGACGCCACCGTAAGGAATAAACGTCGTATTTGCATTAAGATAATCCGATGCAGGGAGGATTATCCAGCGCGAAGTCGTGGAATCAAAATCGACAATAAATGATCTCATTCGAAAAGACCCTCCCCCTGGGGCGTTTAATCCGACGCCCAGAGGATGATTATTTTGTCCATTTGCGATGACACAATTTTCATTAGCTCCTACTATTCCATCTTCATTTACATCCGGAGAGAAATTCCAACATTCTCGCAAATTTGAAGAATACACCATCCAATTTGTATCTCGAATATTTCGCACCACTTCAAGCGCTTCCTCCGCCAAATTTATGGCAATAATTCGATTTTTGCTAATCACATTTGCTCGAGAAGACGCCATAAGGAGAGAAAGAGACGCTACTGCACCAATGGTAAAAACGATGAGAGAAATAAGCACCTCTATGAGAATGGCTCCATTTTTCCCCCGGAGTTTTTTCAAAAATTGCTTCATTTCGTAAGTGAAACTTCAAAAAATCGAGAAATTTTGTTTATTTTTATTTCATATTCTCGCATGTCTTTATAGTTGAGTTTTAGAGAAATATTTTTAGTGGCACCAAGATCTTGAGAAGTGTCTGAGTTCCCAAAAGTCACCTCAGCGGAATTCGGTGCAAAGAGTATCCAAAAATTATCCGTGACTGGAGCTGTCGGAGAAGTATCAAAAATAAGGCCTGTTCCTAATGGATCAGTATCTGTTGCACTTATATTGATATAATCTGGAATAATTTCACTTTGATCGAGATAGCCTCCATCATTATTCACATCATAAAGCTTATCACCATCCATATCCGCGAAGACGTATCCACGTTTCTCAGTCGGATTAAACAAAAATCCAAAACCACCAACCGGAACCTTTACTGTGCCACTTGGGAATTCGTGTACCTCTCCTGCCATAGCAGAGGCTCTTGCAGATCTCATGAGTGTCACGAGATCTCTGGTGGAGCTTTCTACTTCTGCTATTCTGGCTCTATCAGGTACAGCATATCGACTGAGTCCTGCTGCGGTGAGAATTCCAAGAATGATCACAACTGTGAGTATTTCAATAAGCGTAAAGCCGGCAGTATTTTTTCGAAAAGAGAAAGTATTCACTCCAAGGCATAATGTATCTTCCCATTATACATCAAAGTGCACTCTTTTGCAAAAACCAACGCACCATTTCTTCGGGTGAAGGAAGCGGCTTCTTCAGTTCCAAAAATGTTTTCTGAATCTGATTTCTCTCAAATCCCAAATCTTTAAGCGCTTGAACGACTTCGGGAGGTAAACTTTCCTCCTGTCCAATGCCGATTTCAGGAAGATTTCCTCTGAGTTCCAGCACCATCCGCTCTGCTGTCTTTTTCCCGATTCCCTTGAGGGTTTTGAGGAAATCTACATCTCCTTTTACAATTGCCTCATGAACAAGAGATGGAGAAACTTCCATAATTTCGAGCGCACTTTTTGGTCCGATTCCAGAAACAGAAATGAGTTTTTCAAAAAACTTCAAATCGCTTTCTTTCAAAAATCCATACAAAGTCTGATCATCTTCTCGAATATGATGGTGAGTAAAAAGAAAAACTGGTTGTTTTTCATGCAGATGTGACATCGCAGAAAGTGTCGTGAATACCCGATATCCAACGCCTTGGACATCGATGAGAATCGCACGGGGTTCTTTTTTGTAGAGAGTTCCGGAGAGAAAGGCAATCATACGGAAATAAAAAATTCAAAACTCAGTGAAGAAGACCGCACTCAGCATAATTGAATTTCTCGATTTTTGCGAATAAAATGCGGGAAGGAGTGAGGAAACATGAGATTTATTTTGTACCATGAAGGCGACACGGCGCCGTGTCGCCTTCTGAGATATCGCGGCAGGAGCACGTTCGCAATGATGCATATTTTCTAATCCGAATATTGCTCTGAACGATCAGAATATCCCGTGCGAGGCATCCGTCCACGGGTGCCCTGTAAGAAATTGTCGTCGAACCTCGTCGACAGAATAAAATCTTTTAAAAGCATCTTAAGAACGAGGTTTTTAGAATATCTCCAAAAATGTTTACATTGGGAAAACGAACAGGAATGAGAAAATATGGACACGTATCCCTCAGGAAAAGTGAAAAGAAATAGATCATTCTTCTTCCGGCAGAATGCAACATATTTTTTAACGACAACTATCACAGAATTCACAAAAATTTTTGATATTCCCGATCTTGCAGAAATTCTCATTCGTACTATCAATTTCTACCGGGAAAAATTTTGTGTAAAAATGCACGCTTTTGTCATCATGCCAAATCATATACACCTTCTCCTGACAATGGGGAACATCAGGACTGTTTCGGAGCTCATGGGAAGGGTAAAGGAGTACAGTGCAAAAGAAATTGTGAAATGGTGTCAAAATAATAGAAGAGACGATCTTCTCCATATTTTTCAAAAATCTGCGAAGAAATATATAACGAGGCATGAATATCAGGTGTGGCAGAGAAGGTTTGACGATCTTATTATTGATAACGATAATACCTTCAATATAAAGATGGACTACATTCATGGGAATCCACTTCAAGAGCACTGGAAACTTGCAGCGACTCCTGAAGAATATCCTCTCTCGAGTGCGAAGTTTTATTTTTTAGGAGAGGAAACAGTAATACCGATTTCGTATATGGACGAATGATTCTTCCCGGGCACCCGTGGACGGGTGCCTCGCACGGATTTGCGAATGAAATGCGGGAACACCATCTTCATCGTTTATCTAAGAAAAACCACTCCATCCATTTATTAAGTTGTATTCCTTCTTCTGCTGTTTCTTCTAAGGGATCACTTGTGGAGTCCCGCATTGCGACGTCCAGCATTGCGAGATTAAACGAGCTTTGGCTCTGCGGTATCATTCCTTGTTCTTGAAAAGCTTGGAAGACTTCCGCAAGCATCTCTCTCTTCTCAGGAGCTTCTTCTTCTCGTAAAGCTTGGAAAATTTCCATAAGTACCTTCTTGAGTTGCCTCTGCGGTATCATTCTTTGTTCTTGAAAAGCTTGGAAGACTGCCAAAAACATCTCTATCTTCTCAGGAGCTACTCCCTCTTGTAAAGCTTGGAAAATTTCCTCAAGTACCTCTTTGTTGCAAGAAATTTCTCCATCTTCTTGTGATGATGGAGGAGTAGCTGTTTCTTGAGCATCAAAATCAGAACTGCCGATATTTCCTGTTTCTCTATTTGTCATATGGAATTAAAGAAAAATAGAACATGATTTTACATGGCCCGTTAAATATTGTCAATATTCAAGAACAATAAGTAAAAATATATAGATTTTATCTTTATATTCAGCTATAATTTACTTGTCGATATTTTCTGACAACAGATTATGCAAGAACTTTTTCATATTTTCGGACTCAAAAAGAAAGAGATTCAGACGTTTCTCAGGCTTCTTGAACTCGGGGCTCAGCCCGTGAGTATTATTGCAAGACAAGTCGGAATTCCTCGTCCTACGATGTATCTTGTCCTCGGAAAACTCAAAAAACTCGGACTCATTGATGAATTTGAACAAGCAGGAATTACCTATGCGAAATGTATTCCCGTAAAGAATATTCCCGATCTTCTCGCCTCAAAACAAAAACAAATTGAACATACGCTCGAAATGTTCCAAGAAAAGCGCGAAGAACTCGAAAAACTGGAAAATAAACTCAGCATTACTCCAAAAATACGTTTCTTTGAAGGGAAAAATCAGGTGATGCAGATGTATGAAGAAGTTCTGAAAGAAAAAGGATTTTGTGCCATTTTTCATCCGGAAATCGTAAAAAAACTCATGCCGGAATATCATTATCTTGTCGCGGAAACTATGAGAGAAAAGCATCTCAAAATTCAGGAGCTGCTCATTGATTCAAAAGAAGCGAAATATTATCAAAAAACATATGCTTCCAAAAATCACCAGATCAAAATTTTACCAAAAACACTTCAATTTGCATCGGATACCATTATTTGTGCTGATAAAATCTATATGGTTTCATATGGAGAGAACCAAGTTTCCGCAACGGAGATTTGGAATTCTTCTCTTGCGGAATCGCAAAGAACAGTTTTTTCGGAATTATGGAAAAACGCATAAACCATTGTAGGGGCGGCAGATCTGCCGCCCCTCCTATATATCATATTTTCCCATATTGAATCTTTGTATTCCCTTGATTTGTTCATCTGTCATCCCAGGAAGAAGGGGATGTACAAACTGAGTTACATTTCCTGCAATAGAACAAATTTTTAGATAATATTGCGTAGTAAGTTCTCTTAAGACTGGGTCAGGATGAGTAAGTGCTGAAGGAAGGGCAGTAAAATCCAGAGATTGAAATGTTTTTGGAAAAGTAAGAAGTTGACGAACAGCATTTTCGTAATAAGGATCACCCCAATCATCATTTCCAGGAACGAAAATTTTGGAAACATGCGGTCTGGGAATTGCGTAGTATTTCTCAACCATTTCATTCGTGATGGCATACGCCGCCTCAAGAGACTCGGCATTATCCTTTTTATTATGACCAAAAACCATAAGAACTTCTGGAGTAAGACCAAAATCTTCCCGTGCGGAGCGAATTGCTCCTATACATCTTTCTGGTGTATTTTGAAACTTCCTCAGGTGTTTCCACACATCTTCTCCCCAGCCATCTACTCCAAAACCTACAGTGTGGAGTCCTGCTCGAATAATTTTTTCTATTGTTTCTGGAGATTTTTTTCGCGCTTCCCCAAAAGAATCAACACTCGAAAGACCGCGCAGGCGAATGAGAAAACTATATTTTTCTCTGAGTTCACAAATTACCTCCGCAACATCATTCAGTTTTCTCGGATTTTGAAAAACATCAAGATTTGACATGTAGATATCAAATTCTTTTATTCCGAACTGAAGAGCGCGTTGAATAAGATATTCCACATCCTGCTGAATAATCTCTGGTGAGCGATATGTCTCTGGGCGTTTCTTTAATGCTGCGCAAAAAGAACACTGTTTATTGCATCCTTGAGAGATGTACAATGAGAATTCTCGAGAAAGATATTTTCGCATATCCTCATCTGAAATAAGTTTATATGCAGGAATAAGTGAAGTTTGTTCTTGGGGAGGAAGCGCTCTCTGGTCAATTCCAAGATGCTCAGCAAGAATTGCATCATTATTTCCATTTCCTGAATTTTCACCAAAAAGATGGCAAAACTGACCCTCTGTAAGCCCAGATATTACTTGTCCCCCGAAAAGAAATCTAAGGTTTTCTTTTGTTTCTGCGGAAGTTCTCCTTTGAAATTCTTGCGCCTCGGGGATATATGGCGCTCCCAAAAGATTTATACCAATATGAGACGAAGTAATATGAGCAGGTCGAAGATTCTCATCTTGCAAAGAAGAAACCTCTCCTCCTGCTTGCAATATTCTGGCGGCAGCCGCAAGAAGTGAAACAGGGAGGTAAATATGTCCTTCTGGATGCTCTTCCTTGGGATAAGCATAAGAATGCCGAAGTTGTACGAGATCAATTTTCCCCATAGAAATAATTTTTTATTATGATACTTTCTTGTATATATACAACGTTTTCTCCTTTCATTATGATAAAGGAGATTCTGAAAGCAAGTTTCGTATGGAGGTATTCGTAAATACTGGCTTTAAAACTCGTTACATGAAAACATTTTCTGTTGTCGGACCTCGACAACAGATTTTTTTCTGATTTTTAAGAAGAGATAAGACATGGACCGAAGACTCCACTTCGTAGCCTTGTCTCTGCTATATTTTCTTTTTGAGCATATCAAACAGGAAATGAAACATTTGGCTAATTTCGGATTGCTTTATTTTAAGACCAATTTGAGAGGTTTTGTAACACGTAAGATACACAGCGTGACCAGCAATAAAAATACTCGTTGTCCCTTTTGCCGCTGGTATTTTTTCCGGATTAAATTCTAAAAACGCAATTCTGTGAAGACGTTCGGGAAGGAGCGTTCCCGTCATTTCCAAAATTTCAAAATCTACCATGAGACTTTTTATTTCGTTAAAGAATTCCTCTATAAAGCGAGAAAGTGGCACATTTCCCAGCCGTTCTTCAAATGTATTCGAGGTAAGCATTTTGATTTGATGGAGTTTTTCACTTTTCACTTCAAAGAGGAGGTCTCGAAAAAAACGCTTGATGCCTGCTTCCCCTTCGAATATCTCAAGTTCTGGAATAAGCTCTCTTTCTCCCTGAAGAGATTTCATCATTTTTTCGACAAGCGGAAATTCTTTGAGAAGGTCTTCATAGAGACCATATTTTTCTTTGAGATGCATTCGGATGCTGTCAAAACTCTGTATTCCAAAACACTGAATTCCGCTCCGATAATAAATTCGTAAAAACCCTTTTTCCGTAAGATGCTTTAAATTTTTGTATGCAGTAACACGATCCATATTGCATTTTTTGGCGACAACTGAAGCAGGCTGAATTCCTATTTCTGCAAGAACGAGATAAAGCTCTTGTTCTTTTTCTGTAAATCCTATTTTCTTGAGATATTTAATAAGCATATTAAAAACTAAAAATACTGTTGTTCTTTATGAAGAACAATTTACAGTTTATCAAGTGAGTATAAAAATGCACTTGACAATTTGTGTGTTTTAAATCTTTTCTCATCTCCTTATGCCATCATGCCCTGAATGTAATGCCTCATTTCAAATCACTCAATTTGAAAAGGAATTTTATGAAAAGATTGGAGTTCCTCCTCCGAAACATTGTCCAGACTGTCGACTCATTCATCGAGTCATATTTCGAAATGAACAAAAATTCTACAAACGGGAATGTGATTTTACGAAGAAAAACACCATTTCTCTCTATCCTCCTTCTTCTCCTGTAAAAATATACACCGTTGAAACTTGGTTTAGCGATAAATGGGATCCCATGGAATATGGACGGGATTTTGATTTTTCAAAATCATTTTTTGAACAGTATCGCGAACTCAGCTTTGCTGTTCCAAAACCAAGCCTTACACAACTTCAGAATGAAAACAGCCCGTATACGACGGGAACTGGATATTGCAAAAATTGCTATCTTATGGAAAATTCAAGGATTATAAGCACCACCCCTAGAGGAGATCAGAAATGACTTCATTTGGAGTACGATATCGAAGTGATTTTCTTGGTCTGTCGTTGAGTTTTTCTTGTACTGCATAGATTTTTTCTTCTGATACTTTGG